>JAYTNW010000446.1:0-1961 GCA_043748115.1 Bacteroidota bacterium
CTGCTCCTAAGAAAAAAGCTGCTGCTAAGAAAAAAGCTGCTCCAAAGAAAAAAGCAGCTCCTAAAAAGAAAGCTGCTGCTAAGAAAAAATAATTTCTTAGTGCAAGTAATCACTAAAAAGTCTCGCAATAGCGGGACTTTTTTTTGTTCGTTAATGAGACACAACATATCGTCAGGAAGATTGTGGAGTTTAATCGAAGTCGCAATAGTTTTGTGACTTTAAAACGCTGACCAAGCAGTTTTCCGATTAAATATTTAATTGTAATTTCTGACTCCGTTACATTCGCTGACAAAATGGGTGTCAGCGCACAAGGTTTGCCTTTTGAACTAATGGGTGCGAGTGGAGGTTATTTTTTTTAAAACAAACTTAAATTGCCTTTACGTTTTCACTCACCTACCTTGCATAGGTATTTCAGCATCCTTGATTAAGAACTGACGGTAATGTGTAAATATTTTTGACTTCGAAATAAAGCCTACATACCGTCCATGCTCTGTAACGGGAAAATTCCAAACACCTGTTTCTTCAAATTTTTCTAAAACATCGGTCATGTGGTCATGCACATCAACCACAGCCGGAGGCACAATCATAAGTTCCTTTACCAAAATCTTATGATATAGGTTTCTGTTAAACATAACATCTTTAACACCATCAAGCAGCACTATACCTTGTAACAAACCAGCCTTGTCAACTACCGGAAAAATATTGCGCTTGCTTAGCGAAATAGCCTCTACCAATTGCCCCAGGTTGGATTGGTTGCTTACGGAAACAAAATCGGTTTCAATATAATTTCTCAATTGCATTTTGCCAAGCACGAGTTTGTCTTTGTTAAGGGTTACCAATTCATCATTATCAGCCAAAGGTTTGGTGTAAACGGAGTAGGGCTCAAAATAACGGGTAATTAAATACGTGATGGAAGTTACAATCATAAGGGGAACAAACAGTGCATATCCTCCAGTGATTTCAGCAATTAAAAATATAGCGGTTAACGGTGCATGAATAATTCCGGTAAGCATAGCAGCCATTCCTATTACCGTAAAATTTACTTCGTTAAGATTGGTAATTCCGCTAATGTTAACGGTGCGTGCAAAAGCAAAACCCAACATGGCGCCTGTGAATAATGATGAACCGAACATACCACCATTACCACCGGCACCCACGGTAAGCGAGGTGGCAATGGTTTTAAGTAATGACAACGCTAAACCAAAAAACACCAGAGACCACGCATTTTTGGGATCAAAAAGAAAATTGTTTTTTAGAATAAATAGCGATTCCTTGTTTAGCAAATGCTCAACACTAACATAACCTTCACCATACAATGGCGGGAAAAAGAAAATGAGTAATCCCAATATCAGCCCACCACATAAAACCTTAACAAAGGAATTATTGGTTTTAGAAAAGAGCTGATTGGTGAAAAAATAAATGCGTATGCAATAAACAGAAACCGCTGCACATAGCAATGCCAACATAATGTAGTAAAGCACCTGATCAGAGTTCCAGGAGTCAGTAATAAGTACAAAAGGCTGACCAAGATAAACATACCTGGAAACAACAGCAGCAGTGGCACTTGAAATAAGAATGGGTATGACAACGGGTAGTGGCATATCAACCAGCAAAATTTCAAGGGCGAAAACCACACCGGCAATAGGAGCGTTGAATACTGCTGAAAGTCCAGCGGCAGCACCACAAGCAAGCAATAACGTGCGCTCTTTATAATTGAATTTTAACTTACGCGCAATGTTGCTGCCAATAGCTGAACCGGTTGAAGCAATAGGTGCTTCCAATCCTGCTGAGCCGCCAAAGCCTACCGTAAAAATACTGCTTATCATTTGCGAGAAGAGTTTGTGCTTTTCCACAAAGCTTGCCTTTCTTGATATGCTATATAGCACACTGGTCATTCCTCTCCTTTCGTTTTTTACTTTAATGGCTTTCCAAAAAAGCACGGTGAGTAAAATACCTATGGC
>JAYTNW010000447.1:0-3421 GCA_043748115.1 Bacteroidota bacterium
GCATACACACCCACGAGCATTCGCAATACAGAAATTATAAAGGGCGACAGACCCTTTGCAGCAACATTAACCTTAAAAACTTTTTTAATTACGACAGACACCATTCGTAAACTGCGTATAGCTTCTTCGTTTACAGCCGGTGCAATGGGTAAGGTTGCAGGTGGCCAGTGGATGCAGACATCCATACACAAATGGTTAAAAAACATTGAACCTTTAGGCTGGGAACACCAAGTAACAAATGATGTGGTTTTAAATTATCAAACAACCATTGAAAAACAGTTGGTTCACATGCCCCATAATTTTTTAATGAGCACTTATGCAAAGCTAAATGCAGGAACTTTGTTTACCAATGCCAGTGCAGGCACGGTGATGATGGCTGGGTTATTTGACTGCCCATTTAATGCTGATGCTAAAAGCAAAAATGCAGTTACGGTGTACATATATCTTCAACCGCAGGTAAATTTTATTGCATACGATGCCACTTTGCAGGGAGGACTATTAAACCATGACAGCCCTAATGTTATATCAACAAGTTCCATATCAAGAGTTACAGGTGAGGCCAGTGCAGGGTTGTGTCTTGGATTTAAGAGCATACATGTTGAATATTTTCAAGCAATAAAAACAAAGGAGTTTAGCACGGGAACGTATCACCGCTGGGGTGGTGTGCGAATGGCAGTTTCATTTTAAATAATGTTTTTTCTTTTTCGGTATTTGGATGGAACATGATGTTAAACGCAAAAACGCAAAAACGCACAGACGAAACAGTGAAACAAGAAACCTATATATTTACGTTGTTAGTTGTTTTATTGTGCTAGGTGGAAATGTGGGGAGAATTTGAAGGTGCGAGAAAGCGGTTTACCAACCCTGCTTAATATACCTTTTAAATACATTGCCCTGTTTTGTAGTTACTGAAACCACGTTTACGCCTGCTGGCAGTGCTGAATTGTTCCTTTTTTGTTTTTAACAAAAAGCCGAGGCTGGCGGCCTCTGAAAAATAAATGACACGAACGATGACGCTCGCGCCTACAAAGGTGAGAAAGTTCTTCAGATGGATTACTTCCAAAGAAAAAGGGGGCATTGCCAGAAAACAGACTCCCAACTGAAACTATTAGCATTACAGTACATAAGATGATTATAAAACCATAGTAAAATATCATACGTAAATTTCTTATTAATAATTAAATTATCTTTATTTAAGCATGACCCTTTAGCCCGTTTATAAAATTAATTTTATTTATAACTCTTACCCAAAATATATTACTGTTAAAAGCACATAATTGAGCGATATTTTCATTCCCAAAATCAATATAGATGTGTTTGTTTGATTTAAACCAAACTTTTCTTTTGTTTTTCCACTCAAAAAAATAATGACCATCATGAACTAATTCAATTTCTTTTTGTACTTCAACGGTTGGATCATAAATCCCATTTGCGGTAATTTTACCTGAGAAATAATTACCGGAAGAACCTACGCGTAAAGATTTTGTTTTATGAAATAAAATAGGCTTTTGAAATTCGCTTTCTTCACCGCATGCATCCATAAAACGGACTATGCCCTTATTTAATGCAGGTTCTCTATCTATTTCAATTAAGGAAGCTAATTCTGAATTTGGAGGAGGAAGTTTAAATGGAAAAACAAAAAACTGATTAGAAAAATTGAGGCCATTTACTACCCATAACATGTTACCATAAAATTGCTCACGACTGAATAACTCATTTTCATTTATTGGTGAATTTTGAAGTTCAATTACTAAACCATTTGACAACCGGATATCAGCAATATGCTTTTCCCCAGAACTTTCATTAAATAAAATTACTTCCTGATACTCACTCGGGAATTGACTTTTCCAGTTTCTATGCCATTCACTTTCATTTTCCCACCAAGTGTCACAATGTATTTCTGGGAAATGTGACCAATGCCAAATATTGGATGTGCCGCATTTTGAAATAACAGGCTTTTTACAATTAGGACAGATCGCACGGGTATCGGGCAAGGCCTCAATATTTTTCCCATTTAATAATGCATATTTCATTAATCTTAAGTAGCTTTTTAAATTATTAAGTTAAAGCTAAGTAATTTAAACATTCTTATAATCCGCAAGAGTAGAGAAGCAACTATTCTAAACCTGATACTGCCTTTAGCCATATGCGCAAGCGTGCCATGCACAAGAGGCAGTAGCAGGACCAAGCGCAACTAAATAGCTTTGCAGTTTGTTTTCAAAAAAAATATAACCGCGAACAAAAAACCCTTCCCGAAACGAGAAGGGTTTGTGCAGAGCTATTTTTTATTCAGCCTCCAAAAAAGGATAGCGGTAATCCTTAGCGGGAACAAATGTTTCTTTAATGGTGCGTGGCGATACCCAGCGCAGGAGGTTAATCATAGCGCCTGCCTTATCGTTAGTACCCGATCCGCGTGCGCCACCAAAGGGCTGCTGGCCAACTACGGCACCGGTACATTTATCGTTTATGTAAAAGTTTCCGGCTGAGTTTACGAGTGCCTTGGTTGCCTGTTCAATGGCATAACGGTCAGTAGCAATTACAGCTCCTGTAAGGGCATATTCGCTGGTGCTGTCGACCAACGCCAAAGTTTCAGCAAACTTATTATCGTCATACACATAGAGCGTTAATACGGGTCCAAAAATTTCTTCGCACATGGTGGTGTACTTAGGGTCTTTGGCAACAAGTATGGTAGGCTCAATAAAATATCCTTTTGATTTGTCGGAGTTGCCGCCAACAATGATTTCTACATTAGGATCTTTTTTGGCATTGGCAATGTAGCCTGTAATTTTATCGAACGATTTTTCGTCAATAACTGCATTTACAAAGTTGCGGAAGTCTTCCACAGGGCCTAGCTTCATGGATTTTACTTCGGCCACCAGTTTTTCTTTTATAGTTGGCCATAAGGAGGCAGGTATGTAGCTGCGTGAAGCCGCGCTGCATTTTTGTCCCTGGTATTCGAAAGCGCCACGGGCAAGTGCTGCCACCACCACATCAACATCGGCAGTGGGGTGTGCCAGTATAAAATCTTTACCACCTGTTTCGCCCACTATGCGCGGGTACGATTTGTAAGTAGGCATGTTGGCACCAATGGTTTTCCATATACCGCGAAACACCTCGGTGCTGCCGGTAAAGTGTATGCCTGCAAAATCAGGATGGTTAAAAATAACATCACCGGCATCAGGGCCTGATACATATACGAGGTTGATAACACCATCAGGCAATCCCGCTTCCAGGAATATTTTCATGATAACGTTAGCTGCATATATCTGTGTGTTGGCGGGTTTCCACACTACGGTGTTCCCCATCATAGCAGGTGCTGATGGCAAGTTGCCTGCAATAGCCGTAAAGTTGAACGGTGTAAGTGCAAACACGAAACCTTCCAACGGGCGTTGCTCCAAGCGGTTCCACACGCCTTTGCTGC
>JAYTNW010000448.1:0-1659 GCA_043748115.1 Bacteroidota bacterium
AAAATTAGAACTAGAATTACAGCTTTTAACCAATACCGAAACAATTTTAAGCTCACTCTCATCAGCAGGCCAATTACTGGATGATGGAAATGACAATGCTATTCAGGCCTTAACGCAGTCGTTTCAGGTGTTGAACCATGTAACCAAATTTCATGAAGGTATCAGTGCACTTGCCACGCGAATTCAGGCCTGTAAAATTGAGGTAAAAGACATTGCAGCAGAAATCAATGCGCTTCAAAATGATTTCCATGTAAACCCATATCGCTTAGAAATAATAAACGAAAGAATTGATGCTTATAACAAGCTGGAACAAAAGCACAGGGTAACCACAGCAGAGGAACTGATCGCCCTTAGAAATAGCTTTTCAGACAAGCTTTTCGATTTTTCCTCTATGGCAACAGAGATAGAAAAAACCAAGGTAGAATTGGCCGCCACTTACGAGACATTGGATAAACTTTCATCACAACTGACAGACAACCGTAAAAAAGCATCAGTGAAATTAAAAAAGGAAATGGCGAATCTGCTATCAGAGGTTGTACTTCCTGATGCCAAATTTGATGTTGAAATTTCCCGTTCCAAGGATTTTAATGCCAGCGGTTATGACCACGTACAGTTTTTATTTTCTGCAAACAAAGGTACCACTGCACGTGAATTAGGGAAGGTTGCTTCCGGAGGAGAGATGTCTCGTTTAATGCTTTGCATCAAAACTATATTAGCAGACTCTGAAGCCATGCCTACCATAATTTTTGATGAAATTGACTCAGGCATCTCCGGTGAAGTGGCGTTTAAAGTAGGAGGTATGATAGAAAATCTTTCTTCTAAAAGACAGGTGCTTGCTATTACCCATTTGCCACAAATGGCCAGCAAAGGAAAAACGCATTATTTTGTGTACAAGCAAGCAGAAAAAGGAATCACAAAATCTGCCATTAAAGTGCTTGATAAGGACGAACGTATTTTGGAAATAGCCAAAATGCTAAGCGGTGAAAACATCACTGACGCAAGCATGGAGAATGCCAAAGAACTTTTGTTGCGTTAATATTTATAACTTTACCATATGGCAACATCAATTGTGGTTTATGAGGGTGAATTAAGAACACGTTCCACCCATGTTTTTTCAGGTACAGAAATACTTACTGATGCACCTTTGGATAATCAAGGAAAGGCACAAGCATTTTCACCAACAGATTTGCTCGCTACCTCACTGGCAAACTGCTTGCTTACCATTGCAGGTATGGCAGCACGGGCTCACCACTTCTCCATTGACGGCACCCGGGCCGAAGTCACCAAAATAATGGCATCGGATCCAAGGCGCGTGGCAGCCATTGAGGTGATATTGCAATTTCCGATAAATAACTATAGCGATAAGGAAAAGAAGATCATAGAAAATGCTGCACGTACTTGTCCTGTATCATACAGTCTCCATCCTGATATTAAACAAACCATAACTTTTAATTTCTGACTCCATGCATATCAACGAAAAATTAATGAGCCAGGCAGTTGCCTTATCACAAGATGCCATTGACAAAAATGAAGGTGGACCTTTTGGATGTGTAGTGGTAAAAAACGGAGAGGTGATAGCAAGAGGTAACAATCGCGTAACATCTACCAACGACCCAACTGCACATGCGGAAGTAGTGGCTATCAGAGAGGCGTGCAAGG
>JAYTNW010000449.1:0-3798 GCA_043748115.1 Bacteroidota bacterium
CACCAACATTGCCTAAGCCCTGTGCGTTGTTAAACAAATAAAACTGCTGTTTACTTTTTTTCATGGTATTATTTAAAAAAGATTTGGCTAAGGTAGTGCCCGTAAACCTAAAATTTTGGGTAGCCATATCTACTACATTACAGTTTACCTGGGTGCCATTGCTGTTTTCAGTAACAATTCCGATTGAGTTATCCGTGCAAAAAGTCGCACTGTTTCCAGTTACTTTGTTATTTAACACCTGCGCATTAGCACAGTTAGTTACTTTAATACCCAAACTGCCGGTAGTTCCGCTCATGGTTATGTTCGGATTTGAATATATGAGCACATCTTTTACATTTAGCACTTCAATGCCCTTCCTCACTCCGGTAATCACCGGGTTATCATGTATGCTGCATGCCCTAATAAAATTAGGAATAATGCTTTCAGACCAATATATACCATCACAAATCCCATTGATTGCTGTTATGGTATTATTTGTTATGTCAGTTATTAGTTGGGTACCTGTTGCTGCTATTGCATTTGAAATAAACATGGCATTATTCACACAATTTGTTAAATTATTGTTTTTAATGGTAATGTTGCTGACATTGTCGTGTAAATAAATTCCTTTTCTTGAATCCGAAATGCTGTTGCTTTCAATATTACAAATATTTAACCCACCCCGGGCTTCAATACCCACAAAGGTTCCAAAAGTTAAGTTGTTGTTTTTTGCAATTAAACCTCCATCTCCATTGGTATAAATATTGTACAAGTTTTGAGTAAGTGTGCAATTGTCAATGTTAACATACGATTTGTTGATTTTAATTCCATACTCACAATAATCAATAATATTATTAGGACCTATCACAACATAACCGCCTACTTCTTTTATTCTATCCAAATCCATTGCGGCAACTTTATATGTTAAATTATGAGGTGGGTGCAAATTAGCATAACCAGGAAAGTTGTAAACCGCCCTACAATAAAACTTTGAATTGGTAACGCTAAAAGATTGAATGGAGGCCGAACCGGTACTGGTTGATTTTGTTTCTACATCGCGTAAGTTTCGATTAAATGTTACGTTATCAATAGCTATTCTACAAAACACGTTGGGAGTGTAAACAGCATGAACAGCATCTTCTATGATGGCTTGGTTACTAATCGTAACCGCTGCATAGCTTCCTGAAATGCCTGCAAGGTTAATTCCATCCCACATTGGGCTGGTGCTGCTATTGCTACTTGACCTTAGCCAACTTGAGTTTGTAATCACTAAAGAGCAGTTGGGGTTTACAATAATTTTAGCGTTAGCCCCCATATCAAAAGTGCTAACGCTAATGGTCAGCAAAGGCATATCGACAATCAACGTTCCGTTCAAGTTAATTTGCTTGTTGCTGATAGTAGTTCCTGTTAAAATAGTTGCAGGCAATGTGCTTGCATTTACGGTACCCGTAATTTGCAAGCCAAAGGTAGAGCAGATTTGTGCTAATGCGTTGTGAGCAATTAATAACATCGCCACCAAGGTAATTAATCTGTTCAGTTTTTTCATAACATGCGTTTTTAAAAGTTTATGCAAATAATTTATGGTGATGTAAATATATAAAAAAAGCCATTAAATAGTGGTTTTTAATTAATGGTGGCTAAATAAAGGCATAGTTGCCTTTTTTGCACTGTGAAAAAGAGAGCAGCTAAAAATGCGACTGTTAAAAAGAAAACAAGAGAGGTTTTGCTTTTGGCAAAACGAATAAAATCGTTAAGAGTAAACAAAGGTTTTACGAGCTATGACTATTTTGCTTATGAAAAAGGTATTTCAAGATCACAATACGGGCGCTATGAGCAAGGTGAGGACATACGCTTTATCAGTTTAATGAAAGTTATAAAGGCTTTCGATATGAGTCCCAAAGAGTTTTTTAGTGAAGGGTTTGAGGAATTGTGACCTTTCGAAGGTTTTGATTTATACATTTATGAAAAACGCCTGCAAGGTCATTCATCTTTTCCTCCTTGATTGTTTCTCTAATCAGAGACTTTTACCCGGCCTTATTCGTTATAGATTAAAAATTATCTTTGCGCCCATGAAATTAAGGCATTCATATATATATATAGCGTTGCTGGCTGTGGCCATTTTTTTAACATCGTGCAGTAAGTTTAACCGTATCCAGAAAAGCGGTGACATGAACCTGAAGTATAACGCAGCCATTAAATACTACGAAAACAAGAAATATTACCAGGCTTTACAGCTTTTGGAGGAACTGATTGTAGTTTTTAAAGGAACCGACAAAGCCGAGAACGCTTATTATTACTACTGCCTCAGCTATTTTTACACCGGTGACTATACCAGTGCCGCCTATCACTTTAACAATTTTGCCCAAACATTTCCGCTCAGCACGCGCGCAGAGGAGGCTTCTTTTTACAACGCTTACTGCTATTATTTAGACTCCTCGCCCTCAAGCCTCGATCAAGAGAGCAGTTACGATGCTATTAAGCAGTTCCAGTTATTCATTAACCGTTTCCCTCAAAGCACAAGAATAGCAGAGTGCAACAAATTAATTGATGAGCTAAGAGCTAAATTGGAGGTAAAGGCTTATGATATTGCCAAGCTTTATTACAAAACTGAGGAGTATAAATCGGCCATTGTAGCCCTTGGAAACGTGATAAAAGACTTTCCGGCTACCAAATATCAGGAAGAATGCCTATTTTTGATGCTTAAATCGGCTTATTTATATGCCGGCAACAGTATTGACACGAAAAAGGAAGAACGATACAAAGCCACTTTAGAGCATTATAGTAAACTGGCAGAAACTTTTCCGACATCGGAATATTTAAAAGAAGCGGGCAGGATAAAAGCACAGTGTGAAGACAGGCTTAAACAACTGGCTACGATTAATTAAAAAGAGTATTTACATAATTTACATTATAAAGAATGAGCACAAGAAGTGTATCGCAAACAACAGTTACCCGTGACGTGGTAGAGTTTGAAAAGAAAACCGGTAACATTTACGCAAGTTTAGTGGTAATTGCTAAGCGCGCCAACCACATTGCTTCCGAAGTGCGTGAAGAGTTGCATGATAAATTAAGCGAGTTCTCCTCATCTACCGATACCCTAGACGAGGTTTTTGAAAACCGCGAGCAGATAGAAATATCTAAATACTACGAACGTTTGCCTAAGCCAACGTTGGTTGCCATACAGGATTTTTTAGACGGGAAGATTTATCACCGTAATCCAGCTTTGGAAGAAAAATCTGAAACAGCAGAATAAACGAAACATGTTGCAGGAAAAAAAAATCCTGCTGGGTGTAACCGGTAGCATAGCCGCCTATAAAACACCTGAACTGGTGCGTCAACTTGTGAAACAAGGTGCCGATGTAAAAGTTATTTTAACCAAGGCTGCAACGGAGTTTGTGTCTGCTTTGGCTTTGTCAACGGTTTCAAAAAACGAAGTTTACTCTTCCTTTACCAACAACGATAAAACATCGTGGGTTAATCATGTTGAACTTGGATTGTGGTGCGATGTATTTTTAATAGCCCCGGCATCAGCCAACACCCTTGCAAAATTAACCACCGGTATTTGCGACAACTTGCTCATGGCCGTTTATCTTTCTTGCCGGTCGCGCGTTTGCGTAGCACCTGCAATGGATGTGGATATGTTCGCTCATTTTTCTACACAAGAAAACTTAGCCATTCTGAAAAAAAATGGAGTACTTTGCATAGGCCCTGAAACAGGAGAATTGGCTAGCGGCCTTAACGGTGCTGGCCGAATGAGTGAGCCGGAAACAATTGTAGCCTTTACTGAAAATCTTTTGAATGCAGAAAAACCGCTGACCG
>JAYTNW010000450.1:0-2612 GCA_043748115.1 Bacteroidota bacterium
AACAAACAAACACAGCCCGGTGCCGGCATAGTGCTAATGACGGGCAGCAACGTAGCCGATAATTTTATTACCCTTTTTCAAGGAGCAACCAACCAGCAGTTTGGCACCAACAAGCAACAGCAACCATGGGTGTGGGCTGTATGCCCGCAAAACCTAAACATTTGGACGCATTACGTAGCCACTTACAATGCCGGTGTAATGAACCTGTTTAAAAATGCTGCTTTACAATCCACTGCCACCTTCAGTTACACAGGGGTTAACAGTGTTAACCTTCCATTTTATATTGGCCAAGGGTTTAGTGGAGGAAATTTTATGGGAGGCATTGACGATGTTGGTGTGTGGAGCCGAGTGCTTACCAACCAAGAAGTGGTAAATCTTTACAATGGAACCCCAACAGGTGTAAACAACTTACAAGCAGACACCGATTTTGCTGTAACGCTAAACGCTGATCAGAGCCAACTAACAATTACTTCACCAGCAGCCATGCATGGAAACACCTTTTACCTTCTATGTGTTGATGGCAAACAACATTTAACAGTAGCGGTATCTCACAAGCAAACAACCGTTAACATCTCCTCACTATCTTCCGGTCTTTACTTTATGAGTTCAGGAAAAAACAAAGCAGTAAAATTTGTTGTAACCAGGTAACAGGCAATATTCTTAATTAGCTAATCGCGCTTACCAGATTTAAAAACCGAGTTATCTACTCCCTTGTTTATTGCGTAATTGGTAAACAAAAGAGTTATCATCCCTTTTTTATTTTCTTTCCCTGCATTTTCCTTTTCGTAATTGTTGATGTCTGCAGCAATAGCTTTCGGAACTTTAAATTTTTTGGTGTCAATAGTAAAAACAATTTTATCAGGAAGTGCAAAGGCTGCATGTAAGCCGTATTGATAAACTGCATCAACAGTGCCGTTTGTTTTGCCTGTAATTTGTGAACGCATCACCAATTTTCGTTGTGTATCAATCCAAAATTTACCAACTATAATTTCACTCGTATCACTTACCGGAAGTATGTTAATAACCGACACTTTAACTCCCGATAAATTATCGTCCATGAGGTAAAAAGCCGTGTAGGCCAAAGTATCACGTAAACCCGCCAGCATGTTGCCTACCCCCTGCCTCGGAAGTATTGCAATGCCCTTTGATTGCATGTGAAATTTATCAGGCTGTTTAAAAAAAACTTTAGCGTTAACCGGAAGAATATTTACAAACGCAATATCGGTTTTAATCTTAACATCGGCAGTGTAGTCCTGGACCCTTTCAAAAACGCCATTCACCTCACGAATTATTTTTTTTGCATCGGGCTGTGCATCCACAAACGAGTTGATGAATATAAAAACAACAACAATAAAAGTACGGTTCATGATAAAATATCTTTTTTATTAAATGTATAAAGTGCCGCTCCTATAAAAACTGCGCAATGCCCAATCAATATGGCCACTGATTTAAATATCTGCACCTTATCTAAAACCTGGTCAAAACAGTTTCGCCAAATGATCATGTGTGTTGTAAACAAATAAGGCTTAATCAGATCAAACAATGGCACATCCATTGTTCCAATAATGGTAAATAAAATAACAATGGCCATGGTTGTAATAATGGGCCCAATGGAGTTATCAGAAAACACAGACAGCAACAAGGATAATGACGCTACCGTTAACAAGGCAAGAAATGCAAGTCCGAAAGCACCTATAAACCTCCAGAGCAAGTCACCCGCTTGCAAAATGGTAATGCCATTACTTTTAAGTATGATCAGATCTCCACTTCCAAACAAAATATGGCTAACAGCAAGCGCCAAAAAAGCCAGCCACATTAAAAGAAGAGCTACGTAAATACTTCCTGCAAAAAATTTTCCTAAAACAATTTGCGTTCGCGAAACAGGTTTGGCTGCCAATAAACGTATGGTTCCCATAGCAGCTTCCCCCGAAATAAGATCTCCGGTAACAAGTGCTACCAGCAAAGGTATTTGTACAATAAGTGTTTGTAAAATAATAAAGCAAACCAAGTTTCCGTTCAGCAATTTTCCTTGCACATCAAAGGTTTGTTCCATGCTTTGAGTAATAAAGCTGATGTACGATTCCCCATCAGCAAGCATGGCAATTTGAATGATTAAAATAATAGCGGTTATAGCCACAAAGCCGATATAACTTCGTGGGCGCGCAGCAATTTTTGTTAATTCAATAGCAGCAATTCTCCACATCCTAATTAACAGAGTTAAGTAATTTCATAAAATAATCTTCCAGCTTGCGCTTACTTTGTATGGAGGTAACAGCAATGTTTTTGCTTACAAGAAATGCATTCAACAACGGTATCTCTTCGCAGGCCACAGCAACAATCATTTCGCTGTCATTGTGTGATATTACTTTCTTTTCCCATCCACTCTCGTTCAGCACTTGCTTTATTTTCTCATCAGGTACAAAAGAAAATGTTACCACCAATTGTTCGCTGTTAAGAAGTTCACTTACGCTCCCTTCCACCATACTTTTTCCTTTATTGATGATGATCATTCGCGTAGCAATCAATTCTATTTCCGAAAGCACATGCGATGAGAGCAAAATGGTTTTTCCTTTTTCCTTGTTCAAATGCAATAGCAAGTTTCGCAACTCTAT
>JAYTNW010000451.1:0-9846 GCA_043748115.1 Bacteroidota bacterium
GCCTGCATCATAAAATTCTTTTTGATTGATGATGGTATCAATAGCAACAGCGGTTTTACCAGTCTGGCGGTCTCCAATAATCAACTCACGTTGTCCACGTCCGATTGGGATCATGGCATCAATAGCTTTAATACCTGTTTGCAATGGCTCGTTTACAGGCTGGCGGAAAATTACACCGGGAGCTTTACGCTCTAATGGCATTTCAAACGTTTCACCTTTAATTGGGCCTTTACCATCAATAGGATTTCCTAAGGTGTCAACCACACGGCCTAACATTCCTTCTCCTACTTTGATAGACGCAATAAGACCGGTACGTTTTGCAGTGTCACCTTCCTTTACATCAGAAGCACCACCAAACAATACAGCACCTACGTTATCTTCTTCCAGATTTAAAACCACACCTTTCAATCCGTTTTCAAACTCAATTAACTCACCGGACTGAACATTGGTTAAACCGTAAATGCGGGCAATACCATCACCCACTTGCAAAACAGTTCCAACTTCCTGCAAATCAGAAGCAGTTTTAAAGCCAGCTAACTGTTGCCTTAATATTGCTGAAACCTCATCAGGTCTTATTTCTACCATTGTATTTTATTTTAAATCTTGTTAATGACTAATAATTCTTTTCGTATAAGTTTATTTTCAACTCTCTGCGCATTTCGCGGAGTTTGGTTTCAATACTGGTGTCAACCTGTTTGTTATTCATTTTAATTACAAAACCACCAATCAAGTCTTTATCCACCTTTTCGGTTAGTTCCACTTTTCCTTTTGCCTCAGCAGACACGATGCTCATTACTTCTGCACGTAATTTTTCATCTAATGGGAATGGAGTTGTTACCACTGCTGTTTCAATTCCTACATGTTTTTTGTACATAGAAATGAATTGACGTGATATATCTTCCAAATAAAATTCTCTTTTTTTATTGAGGATAATATTTAAAAACGATAAGGTTACATCATCTACCTTTCCTTTAAAAAGGCTGTTAAATATATTTAGTTTCTTGTCCGTATTGATAATGGGGTTGCGCATCAGCAATGCTAAATCTCTGCTTGCTTCTAGAGTTGAAGAAACCAGTTGCATATCTGCAAAAATCTTTCCTTCTGTTTTGCGTTCAATTGCCAAACCAAGTAATGATTTTGCATATCTGCCCGCAACTTTTGTTTCTGCCATAGCTATCCCTTTTATCCCTCTCCACAAGAGAGGAAATTTTTTTTAATTCATTTTTACGTCTTTCAACAAGTCTGCAACCAATGCTTTTTGTTTGTCATCGTTCGCCAATTGTTGTTTCATAATTTTCTCTGCCATCTCTATAGACAGTAATGCTACCTGGTTTTTAAGATCAGTAATAGCAGCCATCTTTTCATTTTGTATGCCTTCACGTGCAAGTACCATTAAGCGTTCTGCTTCTGTGGTTGCTTTATCTCTCGCTTCGTTAATGATGCTGTCCTTAGTAACACGTGCATCTTTTAATATTTTATCGCGCTCCTGACGTGCTTCTGCTAATAAACGTTCGTTGTCAGCAGTCATGGAAGCAATTTCTTCTTTAGCTTTTTTAGCAGCATTCAAAGCATCATCAATTGATTGCTCGCGCTCATTCAATGCTTTTAGGATGGGTTTCCATGCAAATTTGGTAAGCAGGAAAAGGATAATTAAAAATCCTAACACCATCCATATGGTTAAACCGTAAGCGGGTTGTACTAATTCCATTTTCTATAACAGTTTTTAAAATCTTTTACTTTCAATTTTAATAAACCGGTGCAGCACAACCAAGCGTTGCCTGCACCGGAAATTTGTGAAGTGATTACTTGAAAACAACAAGTAATCCAACAACCATGGCAAAGAAAGCAGCACCTTCAACAAGAGCTGCAGTCAGGATCATGTTTGCACGAATTTCACCAGCCGCTTCAGGCTGACGTGCAATTGACTCCAATGCGCTGCCGCCAATGCGACCGATACCAACACCTGCTCCTAAAGCAGCAAGTCCAGCACCTAAAGCAGCAACACCATAACCTAAGCCCAGGTTGCCAGCAGTTTCAACTGCCTGTAATAAGATTGATGATAACATGTGATTATATATTAATAATAATTAGAAATCAATTTAAATAATAAGTGCTTCTTCCACCTTTGCATCATGCCCGGGAGTATCATGATGATGCTCTTCCACTGCTGCACCAATGTATATGGCAGATAATAATGTGAACACATAAGCCTGTAAGAATGCAACCAGCAATTCAAGGCAAGTCATAAATACCATAAATGCTAGTGACACAACGCCAACGCCTAAACCAAGGCCTGTACTCATTTCGCCAAAAATAAATATGAGTGCCACGAATGATAAAACAATAATATGTCCAGCTGTTACATTAGCAAACAATCGGATCATTAATACGAATGGGCGTAAGAACAATCCTAAAATTTCGATTGGGGTAAGTAACACCAAAACCCATCCCGGCACGCCCGGCATTGCAAAAATGTGATGCCAGTAATTTTTGTTAGCGCTAAATATGGTAATGATAAAAGTAAACACCGCTAAGGTCATTGTAATAGCAATGTTTCCGGTAAGGTTAGCTCCACCGGGTATCAATGGAATTAAACCAAGTAAATTATTTATCCAGATAAAGAAGAATGCCGTTAACAGGTAAGGCATATATTTCATGTACTTGGGTCCGATGGCTGGCTTAGCTACATCATCACGAACAAAAATAATGATGGGCTCAATTAAAGACTGCAATCCTTTTGGCGATTGATTGGGTTTACGTGCATAAGCTTTTGCAACGGAGGTAAACACAAAAAACATAATCACTAAACTTATCAGTAACGCTAAAACATTTTTTGTTATAGACAAATCAGTCAGTCCTTTGGTAACATCATTGTTAATGGTTGCCGCATGTGCATCTACCTCTCCCATTACATTTACAGCTACCACTTTTTTCTCATGTAACATATAACCGTTGTAGGTTTTATGTCCGTGTTCAAAATGTGCTGAAGAAAAAACTGAAAGGCCGCGATCTTTTGAATAGATAATTACTGGCAATGGAACTTCTGTATGTCCCCACAAATGCCAGCCATGTGCATCAGTAATGTGTTCGGTAATCATTTTACCGGCATCAAACTTCTTTGGTGTTGCCTCATGAGTGGTATGTGTTTCTGGCTCATGTGCTGTAGCATCAACTGTTTCATGATGCTCACCTTCAACGTGCATGGTATCATCCTGTGCAAAAGCAGGCATTTGAAGGAAAATAAGGGCAGAAAGAATGTATTTAATTAGCTTATTCATTGAGTGCAAATGGGGTTAACAGTTAACCTTTTAAAATCGGCTGCAAAAGTAGAAAAGAAAGTCAGAAAAGCAATTTAAGTTTTTGAAAAGTTATTACCCTCACACGGAACATTTATGCATATGCTGATCGCGAAGTACCCGGTTAATAATAAAAGCACTTTTTTAGCCTTACTTTTGTCAAAATTTTGATCATGAAAGTAGATCTTTTGGCCTTTGGAGCCCATCCTGATGATGTGGAACTGGCCTGCTCAGGGACATTAGCCAAGCACAAAAGCATGGGTAAAACAACGGGGATAATTGACCTGACGAGAGGAGAATTAGGAACGCGCGGAACAGCTGAATCACGTGATAAGGAAGCTGCTGCGGCTGCTAAAATTTTACAGGTAGATATTCGTGAAAACCTTGCCTTTCGGGATGGCTTTTTTTTGAATGACGAGAAGCATCAATTAGAAGTCATTAAAATTATTCGGAAGTACAGGCCGGCCTTGGTGCTTACCAATGCCCCGGAAGACAGGCATCCTGATCATGGCAAGGGTTGTAAATTGGTTACTGATGCTTGCTTCCTATCAGGCCTTGCTAAAGTTAAAACACAAGAAAATGGCAAGGAACAAGAAGCGTGGAGACCAAAAACTGTGCTGCACTACATACAGGATCGTTACTTGAAACCCGACATTTTGGTAGATATTTCCGGTTTTTTTGAATTGCGTATGCAATCTATTCTGGCTTATGAGTCGCAATTTTACAATTCTAAATCAACTGAAGCAGGCACCTATATTTCAAGCCCAGCGTTTCTTGAATCATTAAAATCTCGTCCGGCTGAGTTTGGCAGGTTAATGGGTGTTGATTATGCAGAAGGTTTCCTTTTCACCCGTTTAATGGGCGTTAATGATCTTAATGACTTAATTTAATTTTCCCTGGCTTACCGCTAACATCCTCTATAAAAAAAAACGGGCTGCCCCAATGGAGCAGCCCGTTTTTTTATAGATATGATCAGAATGATGGTTATTCAACAACCAGTTTACCTGATTTAATTCCGGAAACAGATTTTACGCTATAAATGTAAACTCCTGCATTTAAGCCGGCCACATTAATTTGCTTGTTATTTAATCCGCTGTTCAATTTACCAAGGTCATTATTCATAACCAGGCGACCCACAACATCCGTTAAAGTAAACGTCATTTCTTCTGATTTAGTTAAACTAATCTGTATGTTAACCAAACCATGGGCAGGGTTAGGCGAAACGCTTAATCCTGAAACATTGGTGTTAATGTTTTTAATTCCAGTTGGGATGTCACAAACCCTGGTAACAACAATGTTACTTGTTTTTGGACTATTATTTACATCGGCATTCCATGCTTGTTGTGTTGCAACCCAAGCCGTGGTTGATAATGCAGCCCCGAAAGACGAATAATAAGGAGCATCATCTTGTTGGTAAACCACCATCGCACAAGCCGCGCTTCCAGACCCTTCAACATCACGAGCAATAGAAGGCCAAACACCTTCCAGGTATTCTCCAACACCGTTACCTTGGATAGGGTCAGGCATAATGTTTACAGGTTCTCCAAAGTTAGTTCCGCCTGCTCCAGAACGTACTACGTAAATGTGGCGATGCGCTGCAGGAAACACAGTTGTGTCTGCAGTTTCATTAATAGCTGCATAAGCTATATAAACATTGTTATCAACGTCAAAACCAATAGATGGCTGGCAGGACTGATTGTAGGTTCCATAACCACCATAAGGTATTTGCCCTGTTGCAACATCTGGAACGTCAATTAAACCGTTTCCACTGTAATCAATGCTAGCGGCTACTGCTGCATTCTCAATATAATTAGGCTGAGAAAAATCGCTGCTCCAAGTTGGTAATGATTCATTCCAATAAAGGATACCAAGATCTACGAAGAAAATACCTACAAATCCAATATCATCGTCATCAAGAATAAGGTTACCGCCTACAGCAACATGGGCCATGCCATTACCGTCAATAGAAACAGTAGGGTCGCTAGAAGGAACAACAATAGTGTCGTTTAAACCATCTCCATCAATATCAATAATATTTGGCCCACCGGTAGTGTTGGTATCATTGTATAAAGGGCCCATTGGGAAAGCAAAAATCGTTGTCCTGTTCCAAGTTGATCCATTGTCTGTTGATTTCCATAAGGCCAAATCAGTGTCTAATCCACCTGCTACAATAGCCACTACATCGCCTCTTGCATCAATGTGGTAGGATTCTGCTGGGAAACCAAGAAAATCTGTAGAGGTACAACTTGGTAATTGTATATGATCAATATCCCAAGTTTGGCCACCATCTAATGAGCGTGAATATGTTAACGGGCCATCCATGCCTAATGGATAAACGGATGGTGTAACACCTTTGCCTTGTGCAATAACATGCACTGTGGTTCCATTGGATCCGCCTACAGCGTGACGCGCCCATGTATCAGCTTGATTTGCAAAAGAATTATAAGTGCCCACAGTATCATTCGCCCATGCACCAGAACCTGTAGCTCGTTGTGCGATAGAGATGCGAGGCGTTAATGAGGTATGTGAAGCAACATATTCAACTCCATTAGAGGTTTGAAGGCTACCAAATCCTGTTCTAAAAGGTTCAATCCGGGTATTTACCAATGGGGTTATCCAACTTGTTCCATTATAATAGTTGTAACCTGTGCCTCGGTCATTTCCAATTGTACCACCTGGAGCAGTGGTTGTCCAAATGGCTGAATAGGTACCATTACCATTATTTGTGATTCTTCGTGGAGCTGACCTATTGGATTGAAGGTCATAAATGGTTTCTCCAATTAGTGATTCCGTAATAGTTGGTGCCAATACTCTAGTTACTGATGGCGTGTTAACAACTGATTGAGGTACTGTTTGCACAGGGCCTAAATTGTTGAAGGCCTCGCCTTGAATAACAGCATGCGGCTTATCCATGCTCACTAATTTTTTTACCGGCCATTGTTTAGTTGTCTGGCGATTTTGTGCTGATGCCGTGAGGCTAGCCATTCCGACAAAAGCAATAAGTAATAGTTTTTTCATTTCTTTTCTATTTTTAATTAAAATACCTTACAAATATAAAAACTTAATCTATTCAACTTTAACTGTAGCACTAAAGAAGAGTGTTAAAATTACAACTTCCATCAACATTGAAGAAACAGGCAGTGCAAAAACGGTTTTAAAACAAAACAGCACCACTCTAAAAAGAATGGTGCTGTTTTAAGAACTAAAAGTGAGTGTTTATTTCACGATCAATTTTCCTGATTTAAATCCTTCAGAGGAGATAATACTGTAAAGGTAAATTCCGCTGTTTAAATTAGAAACATTTATTTTTTTGCTGTTTAATCCACTGTTAATAGTTCCTAAATTTTCCTGCATCACGATACGTCCTGCAACATCAGTCATTTCAAAAGTAATTTCTTCTGATCTTGTTAAAGAGAATGACAAGGTAACGATTTCGTTAGCTGGATTAGGGGAAACAACGATTGATGTGATGTTCTCGTTTACATTTTTAATGCCTGTGGTTAAATCACAAACTTTTGCAACCACTATTTCGTTTGGTTTAGAAGCAGTACCAGCTGTGTTGTTATTCCATCCTTGTTGAGTAGCTACCCAAGCAGTTGTTGATGCAGCACCTCCCAATGCAGAAACATAAGGAGCATCATCACGTTGATAAACAACATTAGCACATGTGTTTGGTCCTGAACCGTCAATATCTCTTTCAATTGATGGCCATACGCCTTCCAAATATTCACCTACACCAGCACCTTGAGCCGGATCAGGCATAATATTTACAGGTGTTCCAAAGTTTGTGCCTCCAGGTCCTGAGCGAATTACATAAACATGGCGGTGAGCAGCTGGGTAAACGCTGGTGTCAGCCAATTCGTTTACAGTAGAATAAGCTAAATAAACATCGTTGTTAGCATCAAAGCCAATAGATGGGTGTTGTGACATGTTAAAGAAACCATATCCGCCATAGGGAGGACCTGAACCTGCAGGTAAATCTGGTAAATCAATTACACCATTTGTGTTAAAATCTTCAGCGGCAGCAACAATACCACCATCAGCAGCTAAAAATGAACTTGTCCAGGCTGGTTGGCTTTCATTCCAATAAAGTATTCCTTGTTCTCCGAAGAAATATCCCATAGCATCTACATCTACATCATCCAGCATACGAATTCCGCCTACTGCTACGTGAGCCATGTTGTTGTTATCTAAAGAAACAGTAACGTCTTGACCCGGAACAACTAATGTGTCAGCAATACCATCACCATCAATATCAGTAGTCATGGTTAATTCGTCATAAAGAGGTATTGGGAACTGATAAATGATTGTTTTAGTCCAGTTGTCTCCGTTATCAGTAGATTTCCAAAGTGCAAGATCGGTTTGCTCACCGCCAGCAACAATAACCACAGTAGTTCCACGGGCATCAATTGCATAATTTTCAGCAGAAAATCCTAAAAATTCAGCATCTGTAGCACCTGGTAAAAGAATATGGTCAATTGGCCAAGTTACACCACCGTCCAAAGAACGGCTGTAAGTCATTGGACCATTCATGCCCAATACTGGAGCAGTACCTGTACCTTGAGAGTTTACAATAACGTGAACTGTTAAGCCATCGCTACCTCCAACGGCTACACGACTCCACACATCAGCCTGTCCGGTAAATAAATTAAAAGTACCTGCTGTAGTGGTAGTCCAAGCTCCTGATCCAATAGGATTTCTTTGAGTTACAGCAACACCTGCTGCACCAGTGTGGGCAGAAACATACTCAATACCGTTACTGGTAAAAATGTTTGTAAACCCTGTGCGAACACTTTCAATACGAGATGTAGGCTGAGGATCCCAGGTCGAACCATTGAAATAGTTGTAACCTGTTCCCCTGTCAGCAGCAATGGTTCCTGCAATTGGAGCCATAGTCCATACTGCATTTCTGGTTCCACCACCGGTGTTCACAATTCTTCTACCAACTCCACGGTTAGATTGTGAATCATAGATCGTTTGACCAATAACATCTTCAGTTATAGTTGCAGCTAACACACGGTGTACCGCAGGTTGGTTGATGATAGACGGAAGTGATGGTGACATGACTGGACCCAAAGAGATTTCTGAGAACTTCGGCATGTTTTTGTTAACGGTTGCCTTTTCCAATTTGGCCATTGGGTAAAGCGCCACCGAATTAGCAGGACGATTTTGAGCTACTGAACTGTAGCCTACAAAACCTGCTAATGCAAGGAGTAAAGATTTTTTCATTTGTTGTTGATTATGAATTAAAATTTAAATTTATTACGACAAAATTAACCATTATATCAACAAAAAAAAATCTGTTTCTACTATGTTATTTATTTATGTGGTACTTAGAACTATAATTTTACACTGCGCTTGCTATTTTCAATTCCGGTGCGTTTAATTTACTAATAACCAATTACGGTTAAAAATACTCTTTGGTTAAATTAAATAAAACTTTACTTTTGCGCCTCGCTGATTTTAAATCTATCCTGAATAGGTGTAAAATTGCGAAAATGGTGATTGTAGCTCAGTTGGTTAGAGCGCCTGATTGTGGTTCAGGAGGTCGTGGGTTCGAGCCCCATCTTTCACCCAACGTTAGTTTGATTGAAAAACCGGGCTTGGCATGCAAAGCTTTTGCTGTCGTTGCAATAATTAACCCTTTTGAACTCGCAACCGGTAACGTTTCATTTCTTTTAAGTTTTATTTGATTATCTATCAATTTACATGGAATACAACACGGAAAGACCTGCGCTTCTCATTACCGAATATGGGCGCAATATTCAAAAAATGATTGATTTCGCCCTCGCCATTGAAAGCCGTGAGGAGAGAACCAAGGTTGCATCAACTATTGTTAACGCAATGGCTATTTTAAATCCACTGATAAAAGATTACACTGATTTTAAACACAAGCTTTGGGATCATTTATATATTATGTCTGATTACAAACTGGATTGCGACTCTCCCTACCCTATGCCTTCTCCTGATGCTATTAATCCAAAGCCTGAAAAAATTCCGTACCCTTCTTACAACATAAAATACAAACATTATGGAAAAACAATACTTAGTGTAATTGAAGAAGCCAAAAAAGTGAACCAAGAGGAAGTACGTGACAACCTGTCTGTATTAATCGCAAACTTCATGAAGCAGTCGTACATGAATTATAATCGCGATAATGTAAATGATGAGGTTATATTTGAACAACTAAAACGCATTTCGGACGGACACCTTCTTGTTAAAGAAGATACACGCCTGAAAGCTGTTTATGAAGCAAAGCCCCTCAATAACCCTTCGAAAAACAAAAAGAAGAAAAACAGGAATAATAATAATAGCAACAATAATAATAACAGGAGAAAATAATCGGTTACATCTATGGTTGGAAACAGTTTTGAAATTATTGGCAACACCCCTCTAAAGGGTGAAATTGAACCACAAGGGGCAAAAAATGAAGCGTTACAGATCCTATGTGCAGTACTGCTCACTGAAGAAACTGTTACCATTAACAATATTCCTGATATTAGGGATGTAAACAAATTAATTGAGTTATTGGCCAGCCTGGGCGTTGAAA
>JAYTNW010000452.1:0-7386 GCA_043748115.1 Bacteroidota bacterium
AAAAATGTATGCTGAGTTTACTAAAAAACAGGTTAATCAAACTAAAATAGAAACAGCTGTTACCGTAAGCAAGGCTTATTACAATGTGTTAATTGCCAATGAAAGAATTAAACTTTTAACAGCCAATGTTACACGGTTACAAAAATTAAAAGACGATACCAAGGCAATGTTTGATAATGGTTTTGCAGAGAAGTTGGATTTTGACAGAACTACTTTGGCTTATAACAATATTGTTACTGAAAAGGAAAAAACAGAACGCCTTCTCAACTTAGGTTTAACTCTTTTAAAATACCAGTTAGGGATGAATGTAAATGATGATTTAACTTTAACAGATGAACTTAATGAAGCTAACATGGCGTCAGAAGTTTCCGCTTCTGATAATATTGATGTGAGCAAACGAGTGGAAATGGATATTCTTAAAAGCAGCAAAGAATTGTTGGAGATGGATCTAAAGCTAAAACGTGTAGCGTATTTACCTTCTTTAGCTGCCTTTGGCTCCTACAGCGTAAACGCCTCAAGAGACGTTTTTGATATTTTTGCAAATAGACAATGGTTTCGAACCTCCTTTGTGGGAATAAAATTAAATGTTCCCATTTTTGATGGTTTTCAGAAAGCAGCAAGGGTTAACCAAGCCAAATTAGAGGTTAAAAAAACAGAGAATAACATTGAGTCATTAACGCAAGGATTACAGTTAGAAGCCCAACAGGCAAAAGTAGCACTCATCAACAGCATGGCATCTTTAGAAACACAAAAACAAAACCGCACATTGGCAGCAGACATTGCACGCATCACAAAATTAAAATACGAGCAAGGTGTCGGCTCCAACTTAGAGGTGATGGATGCAGAAACCAGTTTAAAAGAAGCAGAAACAAATTACTATAGTGCTTTATTCGATACCTACATTGCAAAGGTAGATTACGCAAAAGCCACAGGAACTTTAACGAAAAATTAAAAACAGAAAATAAAAATTCACAACACTAAATTTTATGAATAAAATAATTCTATCCCTTACACTTATCCTCTTTCTTGCGGCCTGCGGTGGAGGTGATGACAACCAGAAAAAAGCTGAGTTGGATAAATTGAAAAAAGAACAGGCTGATTTAACAACTAAAATTCGCACGCTGGAAGAAGAACTGGCTAAAACGGATACCACCAAAACAGAAAAAATAAAGAACGTAGCTGCAACACCTGTTGTGTTACAACCTTTTTCACATTACATAGAAGTGCAGGCAACTGTTGAAGGTGATGAAGATGTAAACGTGAGCGCTCAAATGGCGGGTACCGTTACAGCGGTGAACGTTAAAGCAGGCGATAAAGTAAGCAAAGGCCAGGTAATGGCAACGCTTGATGATAAAGTGATGCGTCAAAGCATGGGTGAGATGCAAAGCCAGTTGGATCTTGCTACTACTGTTTACAATCGTCAGAAAAATTTATGGGATCAAAAAATAGGTAGCGAAGTGCAATTCCTTCAAGCTAAAACTAACAAAGATGCCGCAGAAAAAAGATACGCAAGCATGCAGGAGCAATTGGATATGTCGCGCATTAAAGCTCCTTTTTCTGGTACCGTAGATGTTGTGAATATTAAAGTTGGGGAAATAGCTTCACCGGGTATGCCAGCTATTCGTGTAGTAAACCTTACAGCACTTAAAGTAAAAGGAGAGTTACCCGAAACCTACATTGGACGTGTGAAGAAAGGTGATAATGCCATTGTTGCTTTTCCTGCTATAAATAAAGAGATCACTACCAAGGTTTACTATTCAGGTAACGCCATCAGCACCATGAACCGTACATTTAATGTGGAAGTTCGTTTTACCGGCAAAGAAGATTTTTTACGTCCTAACATGATAGCTGTTTTAAAAATTGCAGATTACAATGCTGAAAAATCAATTGTATTGCCTGTTGGTGCAGTACAAAAAGGGTTGGAAGGCGAATATGTTTTTGTAGCAGCAGATGAAAATGGAAAAACCGTTGCCAAACGTAAGCTCATAAAAAGCGGCATTGTTTACAATGGCCTTGCTGAAATTAAAGAAGGCCTTGCTGAAGGTGATAAAGTAATTACCACCGGTTACCAAAATTTAGTAGAAGGCGATCTTGTAAAAATCTAATACCTGAAAAAACAGTTTTATGAAAGACGTATTTAAAGAATTTAAGCCATCGTCATGGGCGATTGATAACCGTACGGCAATTTACATCCTTACCATTATCATTACGCTTACAGGGATCATGGCCTACAATAGTATCCCGAAAGAAAGTTTTCCGGATATTTCACTTCCCAACATTTATGTAAGTGTTGTTTACCCGGGCACCTCTCCAAAAGATATGGAGAACTTAGTGGTTCGCCATATTGAAAAACAATGTAAAGGAATTTCAGGGGTAAAGAAAATTAAGAGTAATGCATTGCAGGATTATTGCAACATTGTGGTGGAGTTTAACAGCGATGTAAAAATTGAGGATGCCAAGCGAAAGGTGAAAGATGCTGTTGACAAAGCGCGTAACGACCTTCCGCAGGATTTACCCAATGAGCCGGATATTATTGAGATCAACTTTTCCGATTTGCCTATTATGGCCGTTAACCTAAGCGGTGATTACGATTTGGCGAAATTGAAAAAATATGCTGATGATGCTAAAGATAAATTGGAGAGCCTGAAAGAAATTAAGGAAGTAAAAATTATTGGTGCATTAGAGCGTGAAATCCAAATTAATGTTGACATGTTAAAACTACAGTCAGCAGGCGTAACCATGAGCGATATTGAACGAGCGGTAAAATATGAAAACATGACCGTGCCCGGTGGTGGTGTGAAGATGGTAGATGGCACAAGGCGTTCAATTAGTGTTTCTGGTGAGTTTACCAACGTGGAGCAGATGAAAGGAATTGTCATTAACTCTATTAACGGAGCTCCCATTTACCTGCGTGACATTGCCGAAATAAAAGACTCTTTTAAAGAACAAGAAAGTTTTGCACGTTTAAATCATAAAAATGTAATTACATTAAGCATTGTTAAACGTTCAGGAGAAAATCTTATTGAAGCCTCCGATAAAATTGTTGCTATCGTTGATGATTTTAAAGCTAACGTTTGGCCAAAAGATTTGAAGGTTATTTTAACCGGTGATCAAAGTGAGCAAACACGCACGCAATTGCATGATCTTATTAACACCATAATTATTGGATTTGTACTGGTGCTTGTAGTGTTAATGTTTTTCATGGGTACCAGCAATGCATTTTTTGTGGCCATGTCAGTGCCTTTATCCATGTTTGTTGCTTTTTTGTTTTTACCAACCATTGGTTTTACTATTAACTTTATTGTATTGTTCTCCTTTTTGCTTGCACTCGGAATAGTGGTGGACGATGCCATTGTGGTAATTGAAAACACCCACCGTATTTTCGACAATGGAAAAACCGATATTGTAACTGCAGCAAAAACAGCTACAGGCGAAGTTTTCCTTCCTGTATTTTCAGGAACCATGACAACGCTAGCTCCATTTATCCCACTTGCATTTTGGAAAGGGATCATAGGTAAGTTCATGTTCTTTCTGCCCATTACGCTTATCATCACCTTGCTTGCATCGTTAGTGGTAGCATACATCATTAATCCCGTGTTTGCTGTTAGTTTTATGAAAAAGCATGACGATAAACATGATCCCTATAAAGGATTGAAGATTAGTTCTGTCATTTTCCTTGCCGTAGCCGCCTTGTTCTATGTAACGGGAAATTTTGGAATGGGAAATTTTGTTGTCTTCATTTTCCTGATGAATCTGTTGCACCGCTTTTGGTTGCATCATGTTATTGTTCGCTTCCAAACTAAAACTTGGCCCTCTATTCAAGAGTCATATAAACGCATGCTGATAAAAGCATTGCACAGGCCTGCTTTGATGATGATCGGAACGGTTGTATTACTATTTATTTCTTTTGCTGCCATTAGCGTTAGAAACGGTGGTGTAAGCTTTTTCCCTACCGCTGATCCTAATTTTATTTATGTTTTTGCTAATTTGCCCGTAGGTACTGATCAAGCTTACACCGATTCTGTTACCAAAGTTTTGGAGAACAAAGTTTATGGAATAGTGGGCGACAATAATAAAATTGTGAAATCAGTTATAGCAAGTGTTGGCGAAAATGTTACCGATCCTCAAGACGAAGATCAAGGTTACTATTCAAACAAAAGTAAAATTGAGATTGCCTTTGTTGAATTTAGCAAACGTGATGGCGAATCCACAGCTGGGTATATGGAGAAAATTCGAACGGCTGTAAAAGGCGTTGTTCCTGGTGCCGAAATAACAGTGGCTCAAGAGCAAGGTGGACCTCCTGTAGGTAAACCCGTAAGCATTGAGGTAACCGGAGATGATCTGGATGCCATAGCAACTACTTCTAATCAATTGAAACGTTACCTCGATTCACTTCAGATAGAAGGTGTGGAAGAATTGAAATCCGATTTGCAAGCTAACAAGCCGCAGATAGTATTTGATATTAACCGCGAGCACATGAACCGTTTGGGCATTGCAACAGGAACAGTGGGTAATGAAATTAACATGGCTGTTTTAGGTCGCGAGGTTTCTAAATACCGAGATTTAAATGATGAATATAAGATCATGTTACGCTATCAGGAAGACCAACGCAATGATATTGGTTTACTGAATAACTTAAAAATTCTTTATCGTGATATGAGTATGGGTGGTGTTGTGAGAAACGTTCCTGCATCGTCCTTCGCTGATATAAAATACAATGACACTTATGGCGTCATCAAACGCAAAAATCAAAAACGTGTGGTTACTGTTGCATCCAACCTGCTTACCGAATACCAAAGCAAAGAAGCTGAAGTGGTTGGAAATGTAATTCGTGCAGTTTCTCAATTTAATGCTCCTGAAGGTGTCGAAATAAAATTTGCAGGATCACAAGAAGAGCAGGCAGAAACCATGTCGTTTCTCGGAAATGCTATGCTTATTGCGTTAGGATTAATTTTTCTGATTCTTGTAATTCAGTTTAATTCCGTAGGAAAACCTCTTATCATTTTAACAGAGATTGTCTTTAGTTTGATTGGTGTGTTACTAGGATTCTCTATTTTTAAAATGAGCTTCTCTATTGTAATGACGGGTATTGGCGTGGTAGCACTGGCAGGTATTGTGGTGCGAAACGGAATATTGTTGGTAGAATTTACAGAGCTATTACGCGAGCAAGGGGTTCCTACATTTGACGCAATTGTGGAAGCAGGCCGCACTCGTATGACCCCTGTAATATTGACTGCTACAGCAACGTGCTTAGGTTTGATCCCATTGGCTGTTGGTTTAAATATTGACTTTGTAACGTTGTTTACAGATTTTAATCCACACCTTTTCTTTGGAGGAGACAGCACAGCCTTCTGGGGACCGTTATCATGGACAATGATCTTTGGATTGCTGTTTGCTACATTCCTAACATTATTTCTAGTACCGGTGATGTATTTAATTTCTGAGAACTTAAAAGCCCGGATATTTAAACGACCTAAACCGCTGATGCCGGGAAAAGATAACCAACCAACACTGGCTTAATTATAATTTTAAAATAAGATTGAAAATCCTCGTTAGGTGTAAGCTTAACGGGGATCTTTTTTTGTGACGATTGGCGCTAAGGCTATATGTGCCGAGCCGATGGCTCTTGAGGGAGGAAGTAATTCTTTTATCAACGGAATAAATTCCGTTGGTAGCAGATATGACGATGCTCTGCATCTGCAAAATGAAAATTGGTTGCATTAAAATTTTACTTGCCCAATACGATTTGATTATCTTTTTGATAGCCAATTACCTACTAACAAAAATTAATTCATAGGTTTTCTTGCAACAATGCTTTGTGCATGAGTTTGTTTTGCAAACATTTTTTATTTGAATAGCCTTGCGCCTATCTTTTTTCAGAGCCATCGGCTCGTTTTCAATTTTTAACACTGGACTTTAGCCCAGTGTTAAATCACATGCTTTTTAATGGAGTGCCGTAGGTACGATCCATTTTGCTATATCATCTCATGAAAGAAATTTCTGATCCCGTAAAAACCCACATACTTAAACGAGCAAAACCACTGATGCCGCGAAAAAATAACCAACCAACACTGGCCTAATTACTATTTTAAAATAAGGTTGAAAATCCTCGTTAGGTGTAAGCTTAACGGGGATCTTTCTTTGTGACGATTGGTGCCAAGGCCATATGTGCCGAGCCGATGGCTCTTGAAGGAGGAAGTAATTCTTTTACCAACGGAATAAATTCCGTTGGTAGCAGATATGACGATGCTCTGCATCTGCAAAATGAAAATTGGTTGCATTAAAATTTTACTTGCCCAATGCAATTTGATTATCTTTTTGATAGCCAATTACCTACTAACAAAAATTAATTCATAGGTTTTCTTGCAACAATGCTTTGCGCGTGAACTTGTTTTGCAGACATTTTTTATCTTAATTGTGCCTATCTTTTTTCAGAGCCATCGGCTCGTTTTCAATTTTTAACACCGGACTTTAGCCCGGTGTTAAATCACATGCTTTTTAATGGAGTGCCGTAGGTACGATCCATTTTGCTATATCATCTCTTGAAAGATATATTGTTCATCAAAATTAATTGCAAAAAGCTTAAGAAAGGCGAGATATTCATCACGGAAAGTTTGCTTTTTGTGATGCTCTTCCTGCTTTTCTATGTATTTATATACCCGATCAATGTGCGAATGACTGTAAGAAAAAACACCAAAGCCTTCTTGCCATTCAAAACGATTGGGGGTAAGTTTATTATCATTAATGTATTTTGAAGATTTTGCCTTTACCGATTTCATAAGTTCTGATACAGAAACAGCTGGCCTTAATCCTACAAAGCAGTGAACGTGGTCAGCTACTCCGTTTACTATAATTGTTTTGCAATTAGCTTCATTAATTAAATTTCCAATTGCCCCATGCAATTCCCCTCTCCATTCCTTTTTAATAACCGCATTTCTGTATTTAACCGCAAAAACAATTTGTAAATAAATTTGGTGGTAGGTATTGGCCATAATAATAAAAAATGTAAACTAAATAATCTAAAAAATTTCTCTAACAAAACACAGTGCGCATCATTAATGGTACTTGAAAATAATGCTTTAAATTAAAAATTGTTAAACGTTAATGGTCGGTAACAATTCGTTTCTCAACTGCCTTAATGCTGAGGGGTTTTCCTTCTGTTAATAAAAAGATAGACTGGCAACCCTAACAAAACAATGAAGAGCCCTTTACCTGTTACGCTTGATTTGGTGTATAACAAAATAATACAAATAGCAGTGGCAATAACAATATAAAGTAGCGGCAGCAAGGGATAGGCAATTACCTTATACGGACGCTCGGCTTGAGGTTCTTTAGTGCGTAATATAAATAAGCCCGCAATAGTTATTACATAAAATAATAACGAAG
>JAYTNW010000453.1:0-2658 GCA_043748115.1 Bacteroidota bacterium
CCCCTCCTTGTCAGGAAGCTGCCCTGTGCCAAAGCCCGAGGCAGCGTTAATCAGGATGGGAGGTTGAACCTCTTTATACCCCGCTTCTGTAGCCTTGTCGAGAAAAAAATTAATAAGCGCACGTTGCAGCCGCGCCCCTTTTCCCTTGTAAACAGGAAACCCGGCACCGGTTATTTTTACCCCCAGTTCAAAGTCTATGATATCATATTTTGAAGCCAGCTCCCAGTGTGGTATGCCTTTGCCCGCTTCAGGAAGCTTATCAACCACGTAAACCACCTCGTTTTCAGTAGGGGTTTTGCCTGCAGGTACTTGTTCTGATGGCACGTTAGGTAGTTTTACCAGCCATTCGTTAAGTTCTGTTTCTGTTTTCTCCAGGCTCTCCGAAAGTTGACGCGATGTTTCTTTTAAAGCAATACTTTTTTCTTTTTGCTCTGTTGCCTCTGCCGCTTTGCCCTGCTTAAAAAGGTCGCCCACCTCTTTGGCAAGTTGGTTTTGATAGGATAAACAGCTGTCCAATTCCTTTTGGATTACCCTCCGCTTTTCATCCAATGAAAGTACTTTTTCCATTGGTTCAGTGGCGTCAAAATTTTTAACGGCAAGTTTTTTGATAATCGCTTCTTTGCCTTCTCTTAAAACCGATAGTTGTAGCATAGGCGGCAAAAGTAGTTTGAAATTTTTAAATTATTGGATTAACCAACCTGCCTAAGCTTAGGGGCAGCAGGTTTGCGACCCCTATATTTAGTTATTTTTTAACACACTATTGTTTATTTGATGATAAGGTACTAATATTGTGAGGTTTTAATAAAAGTTCTAATATTCACATCCAATAATAATTTTGCTAAAATGAGTACAAAATTTACAAGACTCGGATTCTTTCTGTTAGCAGTTCTGCTAACCCCACTTGCATCTTTTTCTCAACTTGTGATCACTGAAAGTTTTGACGGTGTTGCATTTCCTCCTTATGGCTGGAACAGCCAGAAGATAGCACCTAGTACGGATGCATTCAACTTAGTTGTTAGACGAACAGCCAGTGTTAATCCGGCAGGTTCACCTGCTGCACCCAGAACCGGGTCGGGCATGGCCAGCTATGAAAGTTCTTTAATGACGGTGGCTGGTGAGAAAGCGTATTTGGCAACTCGCCCCTTAGATATGAGGGCAATACCCGTTGGTGGTGCAACCGGGAGTTTTTGGATGTTTAGAGAAAATAATAGTGTCACTGTAGATAGTGTGACGCTTTACATTAATGACTCCTCTAGTGTTTTTTACAGTGGTGGAGCTCCTGTAAGTTGTACTACACTTCCGCTGCAACAGGTAGCACCTTTTGCCGTAAGCACTTCGTTTTCGCGTTATGCCACTGCTGCTCCTGCCGGTACTGCAGGCACATGGCACCAATACAATTTTACCATTCCTCAGGCTGGTAATGCCATAGCTAATTTAAGCGTTGTATTGGTTTTTACTAATCGTCACACCGTTGCAGGACAAGGCAATATTTACATTGATGATTTTACAATTCAATCATGGCCTCAACAACAGGTATATGTAGGTACCAATTCATTTTTCCAAAATTCTGCTGTTATACCTCAGGGTTCAATCAACAATCTTATTTATGGTGTGCAAATTACGCTTACTGGCGGAGATACCACCGTTTCAAACACCTTTATGGTTGATTCTTTAAGTTTTAATAGTAACGGAAGTACCAACATTAACGGTGATGCTCAAAATGCAAAACTATGGTGGACGGGTGGTACAAATGCTTGGTCAGGAATAGCCAATGCCACACAGATAGGTGCTACACAAGCCATTATTGGAACCAATATTAACTTTTACCCGGCAAACAGTTTTAGGCTGCATCCGGGAGTTAATTATTTTTGGGTAACCTATGATATTAAGGCCGTTGGAGTTTCAACTCCGGGTAACTGTTTAGATGTAGAGTATTTAGGAATTGGGCTTAGCGGTGGAGGATCTACCATAGGTTTTAAAACACCACCAGCCTTTTCTTTGCCTGGATGCCGTCCTATTGATGTAGCCTATTGCAGTGGCTCAACGCCAACGTATTCAACAGGCACATCTTGGCTTGGCGGATCTTACACCAACAATGATTATGTTGCCAGTGTGTTTTTGGTGGGAGAGGTTGGTTATGGCCAAATTAACAACAATTTAAATTGTTGTGGCCCCCCAATTTCTCCTTGGTTTAGTGGTGCTGCTCCATTTAGCAACCACCCACCCGATTACGAAAAATTTGCAGCAGTTACCAATAAAACAACAGCATTGTTAGTAGGGCAACCCTATTCTATTACCTTACAAGTTGGTACTTGGTTTAGCTCCAATTTTATTGCTGCATGGATAGATTTTGATCATGATGGTACTTTCGCCCTTACGGAAAGAATAGCGATGTCAGGCGCATTAAATGTTAATGGTACTTACACCGTTGGTTTTACAGTGCCACTTGGCGCTTACATCGGTAACACTACACTTCGCGTTCGTGAAGTATATTTTCAATCTAACATTGATCCTTGTGCCTCTTATACATTTGGTGAGGTTGAAGATTACCAAATTACCATTATTCCTCCTTGTGTAACCTATCCTGGATATAATAAACTTTGGTTAGGAGCTTTTGATAATGATTGGAATAATTCTCTTAACTGGTGCCCTGCAGGT
>JAYTNW010000454.1:0-3678 GCA_043748115.1 Bacteroidota bacterium
AGGATAAGATGCCCTTAACATAGAACAAGATTTACCGTATTGCGCAAGATGACTTAAGAACAATGCAATTCCTACTAATGCATCGCGGCCGTAATGTAATTCAGGATAAATAATTCCGCCATTGCCTTCGCCACCAATAACAGCATCGTGGGCCTTCATCATTTCAACCACATTTACCTCTCCCACTGCTGATGCAAAATAATTACATCCGGCTTTTTCAGTAACATCACGCAACGCACGTGTTGACGACAAGTTTGAAACGGTATTGCCTTTTTTGTTTTTCAACACATAATCAGCTACAGAAACGAGTGTGTATTCTTCTCCAAACATTTCACCGTCTTCGCACACAAGTGCAAGCCTGTCCACATCAGGATCTACGGATATTCCAAGATGGGCTTTTTTCTTAACAACAGTTTACTCAGTTCGGTGAGGTGTTCAGGCAACGGCTCTGGATTGTGTGGAAAATTACCATCGGGGGTACAGTACAATTCAATAACCTCATCAACACCTAAAGCCTTTAACAACGGAGGCAAGGCAATTCCCCCTGATGAATTGACACAATCAATAACGACTTTAAATTTTTTATCCTCAATGGCTTTTTTATTTACAAAAGGCAATGCGAGCACTGCATCAATATGTTTTTGCAAGGCGGTGTCGTCCTTTTGCATGGTTCCTAATTTGGTAACTTCAGCAAAAGATACTTTGTCACTTTCAGCAATCTTTAACAGTTTTTCGCCATCGGCAGCCGAAATAAATTCGCCTTTACTATTAAGCAATTTTAACGCATTCCATTGTTTAGGATTGTGGCTTGCAGTGAGAATAACGCCACCTTGTGCATGGTGAAAAGTTACCGCCATTTCAACCGTAGGTGTGGTGGAAAGGCCCACATCAACAATATCAATACCTAACCCCATAAGTGTTCCACACACCAGGTTGTGCACCATTGGGCCACTTATGCGGGCATCGCGCCCAATAACCACTTTGCATTTTGTTTTGGCATCATTTTGAGCTAAAAGCCACATGCCATATGCAGCAGAAAATTTTACAATGTCAACGGGGGTTAAAGCATCACCGGGTTTGCCGCCAATGGTTCCTCTTATACCTGAAATAGATTTGATTAAAGTCACGCTAATAGTCTTTTTTTAAGAGTGCAAATATACCAAAACAGCAGCTGTTATCGGGGCGGAACTTATAAACAAAATTTAAGTTTCTCCATGCTATTTAAAGCTACCAAAAAGTTCATTTCTTGTTTTTAATCAGGCGCTTATCTGAGAATAACGTATCATCATGTCTTCGGCCATTGATACCATATCTGATGATCCGATAAACAATGGAGTGCGCTGGTGTAGCGAGGTTGGCTGAATGTCTAAAATACGGCTAAAGCCATCAGAAGCTTTTCCTCCTGCCTGCTCAGCGATCAAGGCCAACGGGTTGCATTCGTAACCCAAACGCAATTTGCCTTTAGGTGATTTTGCTGTAGAAGGATAAATATAAATTCCTCCCTTTAAAAGGTTGCGATGAAAATCAGCTACTAACGAACCAATGTAACGAGATGAGTAAGGTCTTTTGGTGGCTTCGTCTTCCACTTGGCAGTACTTAATATATTTCTTAACGCCTTCGGGAAAATGCACGTAGTTGCCTTCATTAATGGAATAGATGGCTCCGTTCTTAGGCATTTTCATGTCAGGGTGAGACAAGCAAAATTCTCCTATGCTGGGGTCCAGCGTGAAACCGTTTACTCCTTTTCCAGTTGTGTAAACCAGCATGGTTGAGGAGCCGTAAATCACATATCCGGCAGCCACCTGCTCAGTGCCCTTTTGCATAAAATCAGAAAGGTCACTTTGCCCTGAAAGGGTGGTACGCCTGTAAATAGAAAAAATGCTTCCTATAGATACATTTACATCAATATTTGAAGATCCGTCCAAAGGATCCATGGATACCACATACTTAGCATTTTTGGAAACAGCGGTGTCAATTTGCACCATGTGTTCATTCTCTTCGCTGGCAATGGCGCAAGTTTCGCCACCGCTGCTAAGGGCTGAAATAAATTGCTCGTTGGCATACACGTCTAATTTTTTCACGTCTTCGCCTTGCACATTTCGGTTTCCATAATCACCCAAAATATCTACTAATCCGGCTTTATTTACTTCACGGTTTACAATTTTTGCTGCAATACCAATATCACGAAGCAAGCGCGAGAGCTCTCCTTTTGCATATTGAAAATCAGCTTGGCGTTCTATAATAAATTGCCCTAGTGTTTTTACATTTTTGGGATTATACATATCAACTTGTTTTGCGGCAAATATAAGCAATGCAGGGGTTAAATGAGGGATTTGAGGTTTGCTTGTAGCAGTTGTAGCTTGCCGTTTAAGGGCTATGATGAAAACCACCGATTAAAAATTTCGTTTTATCATTGCAAAAATTTTCACACATGCCCGCTGTAACAAGTTATCCGAAAGAAAAAATAAAAATTCTCATGCTAGAAGGAGTACATCCTTCTGCCATTAAACTTTTTGAAGATAACGGTTACTCCTCCATTGAAAGCCATAGTGGTGCATTTACAGAAAAAGAGCTTTTGGACAATATTCATCGCTACCATATTTTAGGCATCCGCTCTAAAACTCAACTCACCAAACCTGTTTTTGAAAAAGCTGAAAAATTATTGGCCTGCGGCTGTTTTTGTATAGGCACCAACCAAGTGTATATGCCAAAGGCTGTAGATAATGGCATTGCTGTTTTCAACTCTCCGTTTTCTAACACACGATCTGTTGCAGAACTGGTGATTGCCAACTGCATTATGCTAATGCGCAGGATCCCGGAAAAAAATATGGCAGCACATGAAGGACAGTGGTTAAAGGACAGCAAAAATTGCTTTGAGGTGCGTGGAAAAACGCTAGGCATTATTGGCTACGGGCACATTGGAAGCCAGGTGTCTGTGCTGGCCGAAAGCCTTGGCATGCGGGTGCTGTTTTATGATGTGGAACCGAAGTTAAGTTTGGGTAATGCCACACCATGTAAAAATTTAGACGAGCTGTTAAAGCATAGTGACATGGTAACGCTGCACGTTCCAGAAACAGAGGCTACCAAAAACATGATCAACAGTCATTCTCTAAAAAAAATGAAAAAAGGCAGCGTGCTGATCAACCTCAGCAGGGGAACGGTGCTTAACATAAAAGATGTGGCTAAAGCCATAAAAGAAAACCAGCTTGCAGGAGTGGCAGCCGATGTTTTTCCTGATGAACCGGAGAACAAGGATACCCCATTCGTTTCTGAGCTGCAACGGTTAAAAAACGTTATTCTTACACCCCACATTGGCGGCTCCACCATGGAGGCGCAGGAAAATATTGGTGTAGATGTTGCCACCAAGTTGATCCGATTTTTAGACTCGGGGACAAGTGTTGGTTCCGTTTCTATTCCGGCATTAAACCTTCCTGTGCAGGAAAAGGTGCATCGTATTTTGCATATCCATAAAAATGTGCCAGGTATTTTATCTGAGATCAACGCTATTATGACCGCTTATAAAGCAAATATTCTCGGGCAACATTTACAAACAAATAATGCCATTGGCTACGTGGCAATGGACATTGATAAAAAAACATCCTCCTCCATTATCAACGATTTGAAAAAAGTAAAAGAAACCATTAAAGTAAGAAGCGTTTTTTGAATTCATAATACTTT
>JAYTNW010000455.1:0-4656 GCA_043748115.1 Bacteroidota bacterium
CATTCTTGATTTTTTAAAAGAAGAGGATGCTGAATGTGTAAGCCTTTCTATTAACGGGCTGGATGGAATAACAGAAACAAAAAATGAAGAAGCGATATGCTATCGTTTTTTTCCTCATAAAACCAAAGGTGAGGGATTTGCATTATCGGTACTCAAGAAAAAAACTGGAATAGAAACAAAAAACAATTACCGCACGAGCAGCCGTTACCTTCCACTTGAAAAAAAAATGAAGGAATTCATTAGCGACTACGTAACTGCTGCTAAAGAAAAACATTTCTTCCGTTATCAAAACAGCATCATGTTTATTCCGGCCATTGCTGAAAAAGAATTGGATCTGCTGGCATCGCGACTAAAGGTCACTCATGCAGGTACCTCACTCGGTGAAATGAAAGGTAACACCCTCGTGCCTTCACATGAACTGGCACTTTCAGTAGCAGTAAATACTAAAAATTTTCCCTGCGTGGATGTGGATAAACAAACTGCACTCCGCATTTTAAAAGGAGAAACACAATTTAACTTTGACACAGCTAATGGATATTGCTTGATGACTTACCAGCAAATACCTTTTGCGTTTATGAAAAAGATAAGTAATCGGTTTAACAACCTCTATCCTAAAGGTTGGTACATCAGAATGGGAATTTGATTTATTACCGTTATTTTTAAAACAACTTTAACTAATAGTGAATGAAGAAAAACAACAAGGCATCAGCAACCATTGCAGTTAAACCGAGGCAACAGGAAACGGGCATGACATGGAAGCGTGCTAAAACGATTTTAGGTTTGTTGCTGGCAGCCTTCGCCTTTTTACTTTATGCCAACACACTAACGCACGATTACACAGTTGACGATGGTACCGTAATGCAAAACAACAAAATTGTGAAACAAGGTGTGTCTGCCCTGCCTGAAATATTTACTTCTGCTTATCGTAAAGGTTTTTGGGATCGCAAGGAAAGCTTGTATCGCCCATTGTCTGTAGCCATGTTTGCTGTTGAATGGCAGTTTTTTCCAAACAACCCGCATCCGGGGCATTGGATAAATGTGTTGCTATACAGCCTTACTGCGTTAATCCTCTTCCAAACTCTTTTGCTTCTTTTTAAAAACAACGTTGTATTATCATTTGCCATTACGCTTTTATATGTTGCACATCCATTGCATACCGAGGTTGTAGCTAATATTAAAAGCAGGGACGAAATATTGTGCCTGCTGTTTAGCTTGCTAAGCATTAAATATTTTCTGCATTTAACCGATAAAAAAACAAACACTGCTAAAATACTTTGCTCCTTGTTTTTTGCACTTGCACTGCTATCAAAAGAAAGCGCCATTACTCTTGTAGCTGTTTTCCCTCTTCTTCTTTATTTTTTCAGAAACGCTTCGTTAAAAGAAAGCATGATAGCATCACTTTCACCGTGGATAGCAGCATGTATTTACTTGGGTATGCGGTTTTTTGTTTTAAAAGGCATAAGCAACTTTACCGAAATTTTGCCCATCAACAACTCCATTGTTAATGCCACCCACTTTACAGACCGTTTTGCCACAGCCATGATGATTATGGGAAAATATCTATACTTACTTCTAATTCCACATCCGCTTTCGTTTGATTATTCCTTTAACCAGATTCAGTTGGTGAGCCTAAGCAGCCCATCGGCATTATTTGTTATCGTTATTTACACAGCACTGATCATTTATGTTGTTAAGGAGTTTAGAAACAGAAATGGTATTGCTTTTGGAATATTGTTTTTTCTTTTGACCATAAGCGTGGTTAGCAATGTTTTTTTCTTGATAGAATCTGTCATGGCTGAGCGCTTCACCTTCTTGCCTTCACTTGGTTTTTGCATGGCTTTGGTATTGCTGTTATCCAAATGGCTTAAAACAGAATTTAAAACAAGCAATCTTCTTAATTTATCTTCCATATTCAATGCTAACAAAACATTTTTCATTGTTATTTTTAGCATTGCTCTTCTTTACTCTGCTAAAACATTTTCACGCAACTTCGACTGGAAAAACAATCTTACCTTACTTGCCAAAGATGTTAAAACATGTCCTGAAAGTGCACGGATAAGATACGCCTATGGTAGCGCCATTTTAATTGAGCAGGCACTCATTGAAAAAAATGAAAACAAAAAACAAAATCTGCTTGATAAAAGTATTGTACAATTAGAAAAAGGAGTTGCCATTCTTCCCAGCTATGCCGAAGCGTTTTATCATTTAGGCTTAGCTTACAAGGAAAAAAATGATTTTACTCGTGCTGTCACTAACTTTGAAAATGCAAGCAAACACAAAACCTTTACCGACCCATCTTTTTTTGTTGCATGGGGTGTGGCCTGCGGGAAATCTAAAATGTATGACCAAAGCATTAAAACTTTAAATCACGCTATTGGTTTAAACCCGAAACAAGCCGATGCATACACAAACCTGGGCGTGTTTTATGATGAAATGAACAAGTTTGATGAGTCGGTTAATGCCCTCAACAAGGCTATTGAATTTGACTCGGTGCCGGACGGTGCATATTATAATCTCGGAAACACTTATGCACATGTGCAGAAATACAGCGAGGCAGTAAATTTTTATAAAAAAGCATTAGAAATTAATCCCGCCAATGAAGATGCTGTTAACAACATCGGAAACAGCTTTGCTGCCTTGCAAGATTACGAGAACGCCATCCTTTATTTTAAAAAGGCCATTGAAATGAATCCATCAAATTCAAAAGCCCTCAACAACCTTGGAATAACTTTGATCATGACAGGAAAACAACAAGAAGGCGAACAGTACATTGCAAAAGCAAAGCAACTCACTCCCTGATTATTTTTTCTTTTTTTACGTTAGCCTATACAATCAAGGGCTCAGCAAGCTCTTTGCATTAATTTAATCTGTTGCAAATAGTGTAGTTACGTTAACTTTTCACGATATTTTTTTTTAGTTAAATAAACCTCCGCATTTTCGCACAAAAATTAACTACCAATCAATAACTATGCGTTTACTTCTTCTTCCAATAATGTCTCTTTTACTGTTAAATACAGGTTATGCACAATTGAATGACACGGTGCAATCCAAAGAAGTCATTATTTCTGCATCACGTTCAAAAATTACATTTAGCGAACTCAGCCGAAATGTTACAGTAATTTCTTCTAATGAAATTAAAAACGCGCCAGTACAAAGTGTTGATGATCTGCTTGATTATGTGCTTAGCACGGATGTGCGTTCACGTAGTCCATTGGGTGTACAAAGCGATGTGAGCATGAGGGGCGGAACTTTTGAGCAAACACTTATCCTTTTAAATGGTATCCCATTAAGTGATCCACAAACTGGGCATCACAGTATGAATCTTCCAGTGGCGCTATCGCAAATTGACCGTATTGAAGTATTGCATGGCGGTGGCTCTCGCATTTTTGGCGAAAAAGCTTTTGCAGGTGCTATTAATATCATTACCAAAAAAAATACAGGCACAGGCATTGGTGGCCAGGTTTCAGCCGGTGATTTTGGCTTTATGCAGTATGCAGCACAGGCAGCACTCAGTGTTAAAAATTTTTCTTTTGCAGGATCAGCAAACTATGGGAAAAGCGAGGGTTACATTCCGAACACTGACTTTAAAATCAATCAGAATTTTATACAGGGTAATTACCGATTTACCAATGGCAACATACTGATAAATGCTGGTTACACGAACAAAAAATTTGGTGCGCAAAATTTCTACACCTCCTTATATCCCGACCAATTTGAAGAAACAAAAACTGCTTTTGGTTCCATGATCGTGAACTACACTTTAAAAAAACTTGAACTAAGCATGAATGCATATGCCCGCCACAACCGCGACAGGTTTGAACTTTTCAGGGAAGGAGATGATTGGTATGTGCATACAGGAAAATATTTCATTCATCAGAATGACACTGCACCGCTATGGTATGCTGGCCACAACTATCATGCAACACTTGCTACCGGTGCAGGGATTAACGCAGCTTACCAAACGGGCATAGGCAAAATTAGCATGGGAGCCACCTACCGCTTGGAGGATGTGCGCAGTAATGTGCTAGGCGAAAAAACCGATGAGCCTAAGCAGGTGAGTGGAGAGGCCGCAGATGCTTTTTACACAAAGGCTACCGACCGCAGCAACGTAAGTTTGTATGTTGAAGACAACTTTACCTTCCGGTCTTTTTCTCTATCAGCAGGAGCAATGGTCAACATTAACTCTGATTACGGCACTGATCTTTTTCCCGGAATAGATGCAAGCTATCGCATTATAGAACCCATTAGAGTCTATGCATCCTTTAATCAGTCTGTGCGCTTTCCCACCTTTACTGATCTTTACTATAACCGTGGAGGTGCCGTTGGAAGCAAAAACCTTAAGCCTGAAAATGCAACCAACTATGAGGGTGGCTTAAAATTCATTACCAAATACGCTAAGGGAAACATCGCCTATTTCAGACGTGATGCAAGTAACCTAATTGATTGGGTAAGGCTTAATGGTGACGATACCACACGAGCCACCAACCTGACGGATGTTAGCTTCAACGGATTGGAAACACAAATAACTGTTCCTGCATTTTTCTTGGGAAAAAATACACCCATTGAGGAATTCAGGATCAACCTCAGTTATACTGATGCGTCACGCTCCAGCAACGGCTTCGAATCTAATTACGTACTCGATTTTTTATCTTGGAA
>JAYTNW010000456.1:0-10573 GCA_043748115.1 Bacteroidota bacterium
AAGAAGAGTCAGTAAACTGCACTGATGAATTTTGACAGGCGCTTAAGCCGGTGAATAATGCCTGTGGAGCTTCGAATACATTTAAATTTACTATTGCAGTATCTCCACAACCTTTATCGCTGGTAACAACTAGTGCTACAGCATAATTTCCATAAGATGCATATTGATGGCTGGCAAGTGAATCATTTGACGATGTGTTATCACCAAAATTCCAATACCAGTTTGCGATGTTACCGCTAAGAACAGAAGAAGAGCTGTTAAACCCAGCTGCATTATAGAGGCAAACTGATGGAGCGGTAAACGTTGCAGCAGGCTTAGGATTTACACGTAGAGAAGTTGTCATGATATCATCACAGGCCATGTCAGAGATTACCCGAAGCGATACGGTATATGTTCCGGGGTTGGCATAAGTGTGAACAGGATTTTGCAGGTATGAAGTGTTTCCGTCTCCGAAACTCCATTCGTAAATATCTATTACTCCATTGGTGATGGAAGATGCATCGGTAAATACAGTAGGCTCGCCTTGGCAAACTTCATTGGCACTGAACAGCGCCTCTGGTGAAGGATTTACGGCTATGTTTAGCATAATACTATCCACACATCCTGATGAACTGCCTGCAACAAGCGTTACATCATAGTATCCACCTGCAGCATAAACATGTGATGGATTACTCGCAGTAGAGGTATCTCCATCACCAAAACTCCAGCTCCAGAAATTTATGGTACCATTAGTTACCGAAGACTGATCAGAAAATTGGGTTGCATTGCCTTGGCAAACAGTAGTGCCTAAGAAGTTAACTTGCGGCAATGAGTTGATGGTAACCTGCCCGGTAATAGCAGAAGTACAGCCATTACCAGAAGTTGCATCAAGGGTAATTTGATAGATGCCTGGTTGTGAATAGCTATGTGTAGGATTGGAGGCAGATACGTTAAAGCCGTCTCCGAAATTCCAGAGGTAACTAATAATGTTTCCACTGGCAATGGTGCTTTGATTGGTGAATACAGTAGAATCACCTAAACATGTTGGAGATGTTGTGAATGCAGGAACAGGAAGGGGATTTTCTACAATCACCGAGGCAAATGCTGCGCTACAACCAGAAGCATCTGTAATTGTTACGGTGTAAGTGCCTGCTGCGTTAACGGAAATGGTTTGGGAAGTAGCTCCTGTTGACCATTGGAATGTAGATCCAGAATTTCCTGCATCTAGCGATGTTGTTGTTCCAGCGCAAGTCATTACGTTAGTGGTATTATCTACAATAGAATCACCACCAACCACCACCATAGCATCGTCATAAGCAGTGCAGCCATTGGGACTTGTTACCACCACTCCATAAGTTCCTTCTCCGGAAACCAGTATGGTTTGGGTAGTTTCTCCCGTTGGTGACCACAAGTAGGTGCTACCAGGGTTTCCTGCATTCATAACGGTATTGGTACCCATGCAGAAAAAAACATTAGTTAGATTAACAGTAGGAACAGGATTTACGCTGACTAAAATTGTATCTATTGCTTTGCATCCATTGCTATCCGTAACCTGCACAATGTAACTTGTAGATACTTGGGGATTAACGTAAATGGACGATGTTGTAGCACCATTGGTTAACCAATTGTAGGATGTGCCACCTGAAGCTGTAACCATAGTAGTTACACCTTTACAAATAGTTTGATCGGGTCCTGCGGCAGCTATGGGTAACGGATTGACTTTTACATTAACCGTGTCAGAAGCCGAACAGCCATTGGCTGATGTTACCACCACGATATAATTAGTTGTCATTCCAGGAGTAACCGTTATACTTTGCGTAGTCTGGTTTCCGGGCAACCATAAATAATTACCCCCACCAGAGGCACTAAGCGTTACAGCATTTCCGTTACAAGCCACCTTGTTGTTGCCTGCATTGGCATTAGGAAGATTTTTTAGCGTCACTCTCACGCTGTCATTTGCCTTACATCCGTTGGTATCGGTTACCTGTACAAAATACCATGCTTGTGAAACAGGAACAACCTGTATTATGGCTGTTGTATCCCCGGTTGGCATCCATGCATATGTTGCACCACCTGTAGCTGTTAAGGTTGCTGCGGTACCACGGCAAACAGACTGATTGGTTCCTGCATCTGCAGTTGGTATTTTATGAACCCTCACTTGCCGTACAAAGGTATCGGCACATCCATTGGTGTTCTGAACAATAAGTTGCGCATTAAATACGCCATGGTTCGTATAGGTGTGATTGGGATTTTGTTGCGAAGAGGTTAACCCATCTCCAAAATCCCAATGCCAAGAAGAGATATTGTTACCGCTAACACTGGAAAGATCGTTAAAGTTTGTTACAAGCCCGCGACACACTGTTGTGGCACTGAAATCAGCATTAGGCAGTGCATATACAACGACCTGTTTCATTACAGTGTCCTCACATCCTCCAGAGGTTACGATAGCTAGCGCTACGTTGTAAATACCGGGGGCTGCATAAACGTGATTGGGTGATTGCGAAGTAGCGCTTGCACCGTCACCAAAACTCCATTGGTAGGATGTGATGCTTCCTGCTGAAGCAACTGATGTATTTGTGAAATGAATATTGCTACCTGCACATGCATTGGCCATATTAAAATTTGCAACCGGCAATGCATATACATTCACAGGCTGTGTTAAGGTAGTTGAACAGCCAGCATTAGAACTAACAGTAAGAGTTATGGTATATGCACCTGCGTTGGCATAAACATGAGCAGGGTTTTGTTGCTGAGAAACGTTGCCGTCACCAAAATTCCATTGCCATCCGGTAATGCTTCCAGAATTAATGGAGCTAATGTCAAGAAAGTTAACAGGCTCGTTCAAACACACATCATGTGGAGTAAAGGCTGCTGTAGGCAACGGATTTACATTTACCGTTGTTGTTAAAGTAGCACTGCAGCCGTTGGTATTGGTAATGGTAACAGCATATTGTCCTGCGGATGACACGTTGATGGTTTGAGAGGTGGCGCCTGTTGACCATAAATAGCTGTTACCTGGATTGCCAGCATTAAGTGTTGCACTTTGCCCCTGGCAAAACGCCACATTGGTGCTGTTATTGGTTATGCTTCCACCAGGTGTTACCTGTACCTGTTGTGTTGCAGTGCAGCCATAGCTATTTGTTACCGTTACTGCGTAAGTTCCTGCTGTGGTTATTGAAATGGTTTGTGTAGTAGCTCCAGTTGACCAAGCATAGGTAGCACCAGCGTTTCCGGCATTAAGGGTAACGGTGGTGCCTGGACAAACAAAGGTTGATGGAATATTGATCACCGGCAACGGCCTCACCATTACGTTTACAAATGCATTGGCAGTGCAGCCATTTGCATTGGTTACAGAAACTGCATAGGTTGTGGATGAAGATGGTGTTACCGTTATAGTTCCTGTTGTGTTTCCTGTTGGGTTCCAATAATAAGCGTTGCCACCTGATGCAGTTAAGGTTGTTGATTGTCCGTTACAAATGGTTTGATCCGGAGAAACGCTTACTGTTGGCAGCGGATTAATAGCGACATTCACTACGTCAGTACCTGTACACCCGTTGGCATCAGTTGCAGTAACAGTATAGGATGTGCCCGATGAAGGAGTAACGTTGATGGTGCCACTTGTTTGTCCCGTGCTCCAAACATAGGTAAGGCCACCCGTTGCGGTTAGTGTAACTGGCTGTCCAATGCATACTGCCACATTAGGACCTGCACTGACTGTTGGTGGAGGTGCAATAATTACAGATTGTGTTAAAGTATTCACACATCCATTTGCAGATGTAACTGTAAGTGTAACCGGATACGTGCCAGGTGTGTTAAATGTTGTAACCGGGTTTTGCAGAGTGCTGGTTTGGCCGTTGCCTAAGTTCCAGTTCCAGGCGGTAATGTTACCTGTTGAAGTGTTATTAAAAGTAACCGATCCACCCTGACAGGTGTTTTGTCCCGTAAAATTAAACACAGCAACAGGTGCAGGTTCAATAGCAACAATTTGGGTCATGGTATCTATACAACCATTCGCATCTGTGCCTATTGCTGTTATTACATAGGAACCTGAGTCACTATAAACAACAGTTGGATTTTGCTGACCAGAAGAAGTACCGTTACCTAAGTTCCAGTTCCAGTTGGTTATGCTCCCTGGAGGAACGGTGGTGTTGGTGATATTCATCGTTGCTCCAGCACAAGCGGGATTTACTGTAAAGGTTACTATAGGAAGTGGATTAATGGTTATGGGCCTTACAATGGTGTCTATACATCCTAAGTTTGTTGTAACAATAAGTGTGACGTTATAGGTCCCGGTAGATGAATAGGTGTGAACTGGGTTTTGGATTGTTGATGTAGAACCGTCACCAAAATTCCAGTGCCAGTTGGTAATGACGCTGCCTGATACGGTAGATTGATCCTGAAACGGGATGGGTGAATTTAAGCACACTGGTGTGGCTGTAAAATCAGCTGTGGGCAATGAAAGATAGTAAACAGAAACGGTGTCCATTGCTGAACAGGTTCCATCGCTCACGGTTACTACGTAAGTGCCTGGGCCAACAGTTTGAGTAGGATTGGTAAATCCGTTGCTCCATTGGTAAGTATAAGACCCTCCATTACCACCTGACGCTGTTGCTGAAATGGTGGCAAGGTCGCTGCAGGTAATGTATTGGTCAGCCCCAGCATTTACATCCACTCCTATTACTGTTATACAATAGGAATATATCTGGCTGCCAAACATTGGACATGCATCGTCAGTAACTTTTACAGTAAAACAATGGGGTGTTGCACTAATGTCGGCATCTGTTGGTGTCCAGCAAAAAGTTCCGGTTGGGTGTGGTGTGCCGGCAGAGGAGAAATTGGCACTGTCAATGGAGTTATCATAAGAGAGAAACAATGTTTGCCCTGCATCAGGATCATCAGAATTAATATTAAAACAATAAGGTTGGTTAGCACAAATGGTTGCGGAAAAAACGTTTGTACCATTGATACCAGAAAGAGTCGGAAGGTTATTGTTGCAATTAATAACGGTTACCTGTATGTCGCGTTCTACTGTACCTATCAATTGCCCGTTGCGGTACTCTTTCACCAACACCGCCATCACAGTTACGTCTAATGCCTGTGGGGTCATACAAATATCACCGGTAGCGGTATTAAACTGTACTGCCGGATTTGATGTGAGAGGATTGTTTGCGTTGAACGGAGCAATGTAATTTACGGTAGCTGATGCCGTTTGCTTAGGAGTTATCAATTGATAAACCAAAGAATCTCCATCAGCATCTGTTGCTCCATGGTTAAAGCACAACTCCTGTCCAAGACAGGCAAAAGGAACGGGCTTGTTACTAAACACAGGTGAAGTGTTACAAGGTGTGATTGTATTATTTAAAGTAGCATATATATAAAACGTACTTGATGTTGGCGTAGTAATGGTGTTAATGGCATTGTTACGGCAACATAAATTGTAACTGAATGTCCAGTCTGTACATTGAGCAGGAAGTGTCACAATTCCTTCGTAAACCCATTCTTGTATTCCTGTGAATACGCCTCCGTTACAGGTAGAAACTGCGCTTGGACAAAGAGGGGTGATTTCCTGACCAGTCCCCGGTAAAGGAGTTAATGTTTGTGTAAAACTGTAACCGCAGGAAGCAGAGTTGATGTTGGCCACCACGTTTGTGGGGGCATTAATGCCAATACAATCCCTGTAAAAAGATACCCTTATCCTATAGGAATTTCCACCTACACATTCATAAGTGAGATCGGCTCCCATGGAGTGGGTTGCTTGCGCCTGCGGGACTAAAGCCAGAACCGTGAGCACCATCATCAGAAATTTTAATCGTAGATGTTTAGTCATATCCCGTGCTGTTTCTTTGTAAACATTTCAGTGAATTAATTGACGTTATGAAATGCTTTCTCCAAATGTATATCGAGCAGTTGCCGCAGTGTTTTCTATCCTGATTTTTACATGACTTTGTAAGAAAAATCTATTTAATTACAGATTGAATACATGTGAAAAAGATTTTACAGAATGAAAAGTGTTTTTACAGTGTCGATTGGCGTCTATAAAAAGTAAAAATAAGATGTAAGAAAGTGGAGGATAAGTATTCAAATTGAATGAATTCAATATTAATTCGGTAAAACCCCATAAAGATTACAACAGGCATATTGGCAGCTTCAACATCAGCTGATAATAAAAAGCCGGATTACACAATAAAAAAGTTGAACTTTAGCCCTATATAAAACTTAGGATAAAAATTTATCCAAGATAAGTCTAAACCAAAAAGTGAAACTTTGCGGTTGCTGCTTCATCCATATCAATAATTCCGGTGTGGATATCCATTTGTAATCCTGCACTTCCTCCGGATTTAGCATCATCGTTCCAGAAAATTTCCCAATAAAGATATGATCAAGTTCATGCTCGGTTAATGAATTATCGAACTTGGTTTTGTAAATAAATTTATTTTTAAAATGCATCTCACTTGCTATTCCCATCTCTTCCATCAATCTTCGAGCGGCTGCAATTTTAGTTTCTTCACCGGGTCTTGGGTGGCCACAACAGGCATTGGTCCACAGCCCTCCGCTATGGTACTTGCTCACAGCGCGTTGTTGCAAAAGCATTTCTCCCTTTTCATTAAAAATAAAAACAGAAAATGCACGATGTAGAACTCCGAGGTTATGTGCCTGTAATTTTTCCATTTCACCAAGAGGCTCGTCCATTTCATTTACCAAAACCACAAACTCCCGCTGCATATTTACTTTTTAAGAATTACAAATTCTGTACGCCTGTTTAATGCCTTGTCAGCTGTTGAATTATTAGGAGTAAGCGGTTTGGTTTGTCCGAAACCATCATGAGAAAGACGTGACGCATCAATGCCTAAGGAAATCAAATAAGTGTACACAGCTTTCGCTCTGTTTTTAGATAAAATTAAATTATCCTGCGCATTGCCATCATTATCTGTGTGGCCGTAAATACCTACTCTAACAGTAGGATTGCTTTTTAGGAACTCAGAAAAATCCTTTATCACTTCTTTAGACACGTTGTTAAGCTCAAAAGATTGCTTGGCGAAAAGAATATCGTTGAGGTTGTAAGAACCTCCTTCTTTCATTTTTTGAATTTCGAAATCAATGTGCATGGGTTTAACGGAAGCGCTGTCAACAACACTTAACACTTTGGAGTTAAACGCATACCCTTCTTTTTTTACCATCAAAATATATTCACTGTTCGACTCTAAAACGCCTGCATATTTTCCAGTCAAGCTGTCATAATCAATTTGAGTTACCTGCTTTGATGTGATGTTTTTTACTTCCAAGCGTGCGCCATCCGGCACATCGTTATCATCATTTTTTAATTGTCCTTTAAACAAAAACACTTTTTCAGGTCTTGCTTTTTCATGCAGTGGGAACGAGTAAATATCATACCCTCCGCTACCGAATTGATTGCTTGAAAAATATCCAGTGTGTCCATCTGTACTCACAAAAAAACCTACTTCGTCAGCATCTGTGTTTATCGGGTAGCCCACATTAACTGGTTTGCCCCAATTCCCTTTGCCATCAAGTTTACACATAAAAATATCATAGCCTCCCATGCCCGGCAAGCCATCACTGCTAAAATAAAGCGTTTTACCATCAGGATGTATGAATGGTGATTTCTCATTCTTGGCCGTATTAATTTCAGCAGAAAGCAAAACGGGCGATGTCCATTGACCACTTTTCTTTACCGACTTATAAATATCACATGTTTGCGTTATGGAGTCGCGGAAGCTGGCAAAATATAGCGTACGATTATCAGGAGCTATTGATGGCTGCGAGTCCCACAATTTTGGGTCATTGGGAGCCCCTATGCTTACTGGTTCTGTCCAACCTTTGGGTGTAAAATCAGAAGTATAAATATCAAAATTACCTTTAACATTCACCGTAAAATACAAGTGAAGGTTATCAATAGTGATGGACGGCCCTCCTTCATTGCCTGCAGCTTGCTTGTTGAAAGGATATTCCAAGGGCTCGCCCAACTCCCATAGGCCGTTCTTGAAATTGCTTATCATAAACTTTTCAACGCTGGTGGAAGTAAGCATGTTGCGGCTCTGGTATTCAAATCGTCTGGTAAAAAAACACAGTTCATTATCTGCTGAAATAATAGGGAGGTATTCAGGATCAGCAGTACTTATGCCCTTTAGCAATTGAGGTGTAAAATCAACAGGGTTTGTCAATGCATTGGCGCGAAACATTTTAACGGTTGCATCATCGGTAGCCATGGTGTCATTACTTCCAAAATCTAAAAATGCTTTGTAATAAGGTACACTTAAATCGTATTGCTTGGTATCGTAATAATAAGTTGCTAAACGATAATACGCTTTATCTGATGCATCAGGACAGGAGCTAATAAGCCCTTTATATGCCTGTGCCATTATCTTGTACTCTTTCTTTTTAAAGGCAGCATCACCCAAAAGCAAAAATGGTTTTGCAAATATTGAGTCTTTCTCCATAAGCTCAAGGCACATTTCTTTTGCTTTTTCATAATCCTTGTGAGCCTTAAATATTTTTTCAGCTTCATCGGCTTTTTTCTGCGCATCCTTCGACTCAGCCTGTGGACAGAGTTTCAGGTTTTGCGAAAAACCAAGATTTGATACAACAAAAAAAACAATACTGAGAGAAATCCTTTTGTAGCTATTCACTTATGATTTTAGTTAAGTCTGATCTGAAAGGTTTAAACCTGTGGGTTAAATTTTTTTAATGATTGGAAATAGCTTGAAGAAAAAGTAAGGCTTCATTTTATTTTCCAAAAATATTCTTTAGTTGTTTATCGGCTTCCTTTTTCAACTTTTCTTCTGCTTCCTTTTTCGCCTTTGCAGCAGCTGCTGCTGCTTGTTTTTTCAAGCGGTCGGCTTCTGCCCTAGCCTTTGCTTCGGCTTCCGCCTTTGCTTTGTCAACTTCTGCTCTCGCTTTATCTTCAAGTTCTTTTTTACGTTTTTCAAACTCTACCTTTACTCTTTCTTTGGCATCATCAACCAAGCCTTTAGCGCCTTCTTTTAACGCTGTTTTTATTATAGGTTTTGCTACAGTGCCCTCCATGTTCACTTTAATTTTAACAGGGTCGGGTATTGAAACGTTTGTTCCTAGGCTGGAGTTAAGGTTGGACAACAACCCTGATACCATGGTGGTGGCCGATGAACCCAACATGGCTTTGGGAATACTTAAATTAAGTTTGTAGTCTATGCTCTGATCAAACCCTGTGCTTCCTTCTATCACTGAGTTGGTGCCGGCAAGTAATGCCTCGTAAGGATCAATAAACACACGGCCGTCTTTAAATTTAAAAGAAATGTTAAGATTGGAAAGACTCATTTGTTTGTACTGTTGCATTTTTAATGCATCGGCTAATTTATTTAAGGGTTCAAAATTAGAAACCGTAACACCTTTGGTGGTTAGCTTGCCACCACCAGTGAGCGTGGTAAGCACAGGCTCCATTTTTTGATCCATTCGACCAACCACTTTAAAGGCTGCGCCAAATGTTCCGCTGCATCTTTCTGCAATGGCAGCAAGCTTTCGAACGGTAGCAAATGTTTTGTATGTTTTTTGAATGTCGAAATTTTCTAGTGCAAGGTCATAATTAAAATATGGTGAGCGCTTATCTTTTGTTTGATAAACACCATTCATTGCTACCTTCCCACCAATTATATTAAATGTAATATCGTTCATCCCCAACGTGTGGTCGCGAATGCCAACGTTACCCTTCAATTGTTCAATTACAAGATCTTCAAAAAGCAGTTGCCCAACGGATGCCGCCAATGTAAAATCAATATTTTCGGGAACTTCTACTACGGTGGTGGTGTTTGAATCAGTTGTTGTTGTTGCGGCTGATCCTGACATGAATTGGTTTAAATCAATCTTGTTGCTTAACATGGTAAATTCCCCTTTCAGCAATTCCTGTTTAAAATAATATCCAAAAAGGTTGTCAATAGTTCCTTTGGCACGTACATCACTTTTCCCCATGGAAGCATTTAAATTGTCGAGTGTGATATTACGTGGGTTAAACGTCAACTTCATATCATTCACTTTTACATCAGCAGTGTTATCCTTGCTTTTATAAATAAATGATGATAACGACATCCAGCCTGCTGCTTTTATTTTGTCGTACATTTTTTGCTCTATTGCATTCATGTTCCCTGCAAAAGAGAGGTCGCTTTTAAAAACGCCTGTTAACGCTGTCCCTTGTTCAAGTGGAATAAAGTTTTTAATGTTTGCTAAATTGATAGTGCCTTTTACTATTCCGTCAAAGGTGGCATTGCTCACCGGTGTTGACACTTTTAATCCGGCATCAAAAGGCTCTGCCCCTAATTCCGCATGGAACTTCGACAAGTTAATAAAAGTGTGATCAGGAATTCCATCTGGATTTGAGATGGCAACCTTCAAGTTTACATTATTAATGGATGATGGCAGCGAAGGATACTTGAACTTACCATCATCAACAGATAAATTTAAACCAAAGCTAGGCATGGTGGTTTGGTTATAGGTGCCTTTTGCAAAACCGTTGAAAGACATTTTGCCCGATGATTGTACATCTTTAAATCCGTCCTTGTAAACTCCGGGGATGATAGACATCAAGTGCTTAAAATCAGATTGTGGC
>JAYTNW010000457.1:0-1978 GCA_043748115.1 Bacteroidota bacterium
GCAAAAGTTTAAGTCACCACAACACAATGGACAAATATCAAGAAACATTTGACACCTGGAACAAAGTTGCATCATTGTATCAGGAGAGGTTTATGAACCTGGATTTGTATAATGGCACTTATGATTTTGTATGCAATGCAATTGTAAATAACAATGCGAAAATATTAGAAATAGGGTGTGGGCCAGGAAACATTACAAGGTATCTTTTATCTAAAAAACCTGACCTCGATATTTTCGGAATTGATGTTGCACCAAATATGATACAACTGGCTAAAGGCAGCAATCCCACCGCACGTTTTGCCGTTATGGACTGCAGAAACATTAACCAAATCAGCGAAAAATATGACGGCATCGTTTGTGGCTTTGGTTTGCCCTATTTGTCTCATCACGACCTTCCAAAATTTGTGGCAGACTGTTGCAATTTAATGAATGAAAATGCAGTGCTGTATATAAGTTTTGTAGAAGGCGACTCAACTAAATCGGATTTTATGGTTAACATCAATGGCGATAGATGTTATTTTTATTTCCATGCGTTGGACGATTTAATAACCCAGCTCATAAAAAATAATTTTGACCAACCCAAAGTGTTTAAAGTAAAGTTTGAAAAATCAGAAGCTGTATTTGAAACACATACCATAGTAATAACAAAAAAAACGACAGCTTAACGTCCGTTTATGTTATTACCTAGCAAGTAAGTGCATTTTTGAGGGCCTATAAGCAAGGCGTGGTGGTATCCGCAATGGCATTGCCTTTAACCGTTAACGTTTTGTGGGTGGGCATCTCCAGTTCATGGCCAGGGCTATGTGTAACCTCTGCGGCACCTAAAAAATAAAACAATACATTTGTTTCCATCTTTCCATGTCAAAATCGCAGTTCATCTTCCTTGTCATCTTCTTGATTTTCGGCCTGTCTGTGCCTGCGCAAGACAATGCCGCTGAGCAGCCTCTTACTGTTTTCGACCGTAAAAGCGACATCAGTTTTTTTTCTGAAATAGTACCTCCGCGCATTAAGATGACAAACAAATTTGTTGTAGCGCACACCGAGCGGTTAAAACATGCAGTTAAAAATAATGACAACAATGCCATTGCTTTGTCTGCCAACAACCTGGGGTACTATGCGCTTAAAACCGGAGATGTAGCATCAGCCATCAAATATTTTCAGCAGGCACTGTCGGCTTACACGGTTTTAAACAGGCCCGAAGCCATATCACTTGCCCAAGCGCAACTGGCTTTTGCCCTTGACCAAGCCGGGCGTGATGATGAGGCACTTACTTATTATCGAGAAGCGGCACGCTCATTTGAAACACAAAGTAAAGCGCGTCCGCTGCCTTACATCAATGCGCTGCAGGGAATAATTTATCTTCAAAAAAATGATACATTAACATCACGCGCGCTCATTGATAAGGCATTGCAGCAGTTAAGTGTAATGAATGAGACCACGGCCCGAAATAAACTTATTACCCGCATCGGAGAAATTTACCTGGAAAGAAATAATTACAGCAAGGCTATTAATAATTTCTCAAGCCAGTTAAAAAATGCACGTGGCCGCAATGATGAAACTGCTTTGGCATTGCGCAACATTGGCATCACATATTTTAAGAAGGGCGATTTTGAAACGGCTGTAGATTATTTTAGCCGCAGTCTTGCAATAAAAGATAATGTGTTGGTAAAAAAACTTTTGCAGGACTGTTACCTTAAAATTGTTACGGTAAGCAGTTTTAAAAAAGATTTCGATACGGCTGATAAATACCATGAGCTTTATCGCACCCTTAAGAAGGAAATTTCCCAGATGAAGCCTGCCTCTGATAATGAGCAGGAGCAACTGGCCGAAAAGGAAAAGATCATTCGCTTGCTTAGTATGCAAACCGAAGCACAGGACAAAATTTTAACCAAGCAAGATTATGAGCTGAGCCAGCAACTTACAGCCACACAAATTGAAAGGCAAAGCAAGGAGCGTGCCTTGGAAGAGTTGAATCTTA
>JAYTNW010000458.1:0-3264 GCA_043748115.1 Bacteroidota bacterium
AGAATGGGTAGTTGAAAAGATCAACTAAACCCTTTCCCTGTTTTTTTCTTTTTTTCATTTTAATATCCTATATCTTAATCTATAATCCTGTTTATTTATGAAAACCAAAAAAATCATCTTACTTTTTCTAAGTGCGTTAAGTACATTTAGTATTTCCGTTTTGGCCTCCAATGGTCGCGTAGGCACTTTACCTGGATCAGCAGGGGTTACTCCTATGGGGGCTGCAACCTATACTATTCCCGTGTGGGTTAGCCCGGGAACTAATGGAATGCAACCTAATCTTTCTCTTGTTTACAATAGCATGGGGGGACGTGGAATGATGGGCTTGGGTTGGAGTGTAAGTGGGCTTTCAGCCATAACAAGAGGTGGAAAGGATTGGATGCACAATCCAAATGATATCAGTACCATTGATATGTCTGTTAATGACAGGTATTTGTTAGATGGAAATTTAATGATAGTTACCAATGGTGGCAATTATCAATCAACGGGAACACAGTACCATACTGAACTGGATGATTTCTCTAAAATTGAAGCGTTCGGAAAATTATCTCAAACCAGTTCCACTCCGCCCGTATATGCTCATTGCCCAGAATACTTTAAAGTTTACAGCAAGAGCGGTAATATTTTAGAATACGGTAAAAACTATGACTCCCGGGTATTACTATCAGGCACTGGGTTAGCGATTAAGTGGCAACTCAATAAGATTACAGATGCCAATGGCAATAGCATGACCTATGAGTATGAAAACAATCATGATGGATTTATTAAAAAAATTAACTACACAGAAAATTCAATTGCAGGAATTCCTTCTTATGCCAGTGTTGAATTTATCTATAATGACAATGCCTCTTACTCAAATGTAGGGTACATCGGTGGGCATGAGATTCAGCAAAAACGACAACTCAATCAAATTCAAGTAGCTTACAACAATACTGTACTATACACTTACAACTTACTATATGGAGGTTTGTTTAACGATCATTTGTTGGAAATTAAGTACATGAATTTCGCTACGGGTGAATCACTAAACTCAACAAAGGTTGACTGGGGAGCTGCAACTTCACAATTAACGGTTCAGAACAGCAACACAGCACCAGCATACACGGACGATTATTTTTGGTGCAGCGGTGATTTTAATGGTGATGGAATATCTGACCTGGTCTCGATAAAAGCATTACCTGATTATAATCTCTATGAGCCTTTTTACCTCCACATTTTTAACCGGCTGGGGCAACATAGTGTTGTTTGTACTTCACAAACTGAGCATGATAATTTAGAGCCTAAAAACATGCAGGCTGCTGATATTAATGGAGATGGTATTGATGAACTGGTCATTTTATTTAACCAAACACCTAACCGTTATTTGTGCGCCTATACTTACTCACAGGGAGCATTTGTTAAGATAGCCGAAAAGATTATTTCAACATCAGATTTTTATGCCTTAAAAACAGGTGACTTTAACGGTGACGGGCGTTCAGATGCATTTATACTCAATTGCAATCACGGTAGTGCTGCCGGAAGCATCAACAGCTATGTTTTGGATTATGATGCTTCCGGTTCTACCTGGACTCAGATAGGCGATGGCCACATTTTGGATTTGGTGCCTGATGACCTGTTGGCTGTGGATATAAATGGAAATGGAAAAACCGAAATACTAGCCGTTAAAGATTTTAATTGTGAAATATATGAACTCAGTGGCAACTCTCTCAATATTATTTACGATAGCGGCTTTCCCACCAAATGGCACGCTGTTTATACGGGCGATTTTAATGGCGATGGTAAAACAGATTTGCTTACGTGGGATCAAACATCGCATTTATTAAAAATACGGTTTGCCACCGGGGATGGATTTACATCACCCTTTGTAACAGGATTGCCTTACTCAACAAATAATCCACAGGATGATCCGGCTGACAACAATTTTTTGATAGCCGATTTTAATGGAGACGGGAAATCAGATGTGGCCCATCTTATAAATGGAACTTCAAACAGGTATCTAAACCTGTACTTTTCACGGGGACAAAGCAACTCTCTTTTTTACCTAGAACAAAATATTTTAAACAATCCAAATTATAATATAGGAGTTGGCGAGTTAAACATGGCTATTGCAGATTTTAATGGTGACGGGCGTTCAGATTTTTTTAAAGTAGGTGCAGTCCCTACTGGTTCACCTTTTCCTTACTCCTTTCATGAGGCAGAGTTTGTGTTAAGTTTTCATGCAAATGAAAAATCAAATTTAGTATCTGCTATTACAAATGGTTACGGTGTTGCTTCACACTTTAGTTACGAGCCGCTAACCGAACTTGCCTTGAACCCGGCAACAGGATATTTGAAGCAGGATAATGCCCAGTTTCCGGTTATGGATTACAGCGGACCTTTACATGTTGTTAACAAAACCTATGATGAGGATGTAAACAACAACATCTTAGGTGAAACCATGTACACCTACACAGGAGCCAAAATACACCGGCAGGGTAAGGGATTTATTTGTTTTGCCAGCGCAGGTGCAGAAAATGTTGCTACTAAAATTGCCAGTTATACCAATTACTATTATCACCCCACGCACTATTACCCTTTGGTTTCAAAACAAAGCACTGTAAGCAACATTGGAGCACCTAATGCTATTTCCTGGACTGACTTCGGTAATTTACATGTTTATACACAGGCTGGTTGTTATTTCACTTATGTGTCCAGCCAATTAGATGTTAGCCAGGCTTTAGGGTCGCGAAAACTAACTTACTCGAGTTATGACATTAATGGCAACCTTTTAACACAATCCATCAAAGGATTTAACAACCCATCAACAAGCAGTCCCGAATACACCACAGTTATAAATAACACCTATCAAAGTGCAGGTAATGCATTAAACGGAATCGCGAATAAATTACAAACCTCCGCTATCGGACAAAATTTACACACACCCACTCCTGATGTTTATCTTATAGAAAAATCTTATGATTTTGATCCTGCCACTGGTAACCTTGCAACCGAGCATTTAATACCCAACAATCAGCCACAGTTAGAAACAACTACTGAATATTCATATGATCTTGCTGGCCTGGTTACATCCGTTAAACACAACGGGCGCACTGAAACCGGCTCACAATTGAGCCGGAAAGTAAACACTGAATACGACACTCAATCGCGATTTGCAGTTAAAACGACAAATGATATTGGTGAGGAAATTTTGTCCGATAGCGGAGGTTTGTAATTTATTCGCGATTCCGTTTAATGCATTACCTGCACTTTGATAGGTGTTATTTA
>JAYTNW010000459.1:0-6709 GCA_043748115.1 Bacteroidota bacterium
ATCAAAAAGATTTTGGTATGCCGGTAGCTAAAGAGGAAATTCCTTGGGGACGTGAAGGGGAACGGGATGTGTGTTTTAAATTATTAGGTCAAGATAAAAAGGCTAAGGATACCTTTGTCAGAAATTTACAGGAAGCCTTTAAGGACAATCGTTTGGTACAGATTGATGAAAACACAACGGCCAAGCACCAGCCGCGCAATATCAGAAGAGATTAGGATTTGGTAAACGATCACTTAAATTCTGTCAGCAGCTCATCTTTATTTTCTAGCATTTTTTTAAGCATGTTCAATGCAGTATCACCAGCTACTTGTATGTTGCGCATCCTATCCTTACCCAGCAAAAATTTTTGAGACACTGTTTGGGTTGATGAGGCCACTGCGATCCACACCGTGCCTACAGGTTTTGCCTCAGTGCCTCCTCCAGGGCCAGCAACTCCGCTGGTGGCAATGGCGAAGTCGGTTTTAAATTTATTGCGGATATTTTCAGCCATTAACCTAACCACGGGTTCACTCACAGCGCCATGTTCGTTAAGCAATGATTGCGGAATTTGCAGTTCATCGCTTTTGATGCGATAATCATAACTGATTACTGAACCCATAAAGTATTTTGAACTTCCCGGAACAGAAGTAATCAAATGAGATACGTATCCTCCGGTACAGCTTTCTGCCAGAGATAGCGTCTGGCTTTTTTCAGTAAGTATTTTTCCAATAATGTCAGGCATGGTTTCCTCATCAAAACCATAAACATGAGGCTGTATAATTTTTAGCAGGCTCTCTAATTGCTTATCTACTTGCGCTTGCAGTTCACTGTCATTGCTAACGGCAGTTAGTCGCAAGCGCACCATGCCGGGTGAAGGCAAATAGGCTAATTTCATATGTGTAGGCAATGCATCTTCCCAATTGGCAATCATGTCTGAAAGAAAAGACTCCCCTACACCTTGTGTCAAAATAGTTTTATGGATGATGTTGGTGGAAGGGTATTTCTTTTTCAACATTGGGATTACATCGTTGGTCATCATGGCTTTCATTTCAAAAGGCACTCCAGGCATGCTGACAATTATGTTGTCTCCGGCTTCAAACCACATTCCTGGAGCTGTGCCGTTCTTGTTTTGAAGCGCAATGCAATTTTCAGGCACCTCAGCCTGTCCTTTGTTGGTTGCTGTTACCTCTCGACCCCTTGCTTTAAATATTCGCTCCAGGTTTTCATAGGCCGGCTGGTTAAAAACTAGTTTTGTTTTAAAGTATTTGCATAAGGTATGCTTGGTAATATCGTCTTTCGTGGGGCCCAACCCACCCGTGATCAAAATTATTTTAACACGCTTTCGGGCTTCTTCCAGTGTTTGTAAAATGTCCGTTTCATTGTCACTTATACTAGTTACCTGTTTAATGATAAACCCCGCCTGGTTAAGCGCTTTGCCCATCCACGATGCATTGGTGTTTACTACCTGGCCAATCAGCAACTCATCACCTATGGTCAATAATTCTACATTTGTCATATTTAAAGTGAACTAAGAATTAAGAATAACATTAATTTTGGCTAAATTAAATTAAACAAACCTGTTAACCCAAACGCTGGCAACATGTTTGATTTTTACACTAACAAACTTATTATAATATGAAACGAATTCTGGCTGTAGCTATCATGATTGTGATTTCAGGGGAAACCTTTTCACAAAACATTATTAAAGACATTACCAATGTTATTAACGGAAGCACCAATTCAGGGTTAGGACTTTCCAATACGGATATTACTAACGGATTAAAAGAAGCACTTAAGTTGGGCGCCAACAATTCCACATCCACTGCTGCCAAGCTTGACGGTTTTTATAAAAACCCGCTCATTAAAATTCCATTTCCAAAAGAAGCCAAGCAAATGGAGTCGCAGCTAAAGGCTTTAGGCATGAGCAAGCAGGTGGATAAGTTCACCCAATCGCTAAACCGTGCGGCAGAGGATGCAGCAAAATCGGCAGCACCTATATTTTTAGAGTCTATAAAGAAAATAACCATTAATGACGGTTTAAGTATTTTGCAGGGTAATAATGATGCAGCAACACAGTTTCTAAAAAACACGTCCAATGCTGCTTTACTTGCTGCTTTTAAACCTATTGTTCAAAAATCATTGGCCAAAGTAAAGGTCACCAAATATTGGAAACCATTAACCAACACTTACAACCAAATCCCGTTGGTAAACAAAGTAAATCCTGACCTGAACCAGTATGTAACCGACAAGGCTATTGAAGGATTGTTTAAACTTATTGCTGCTGAAGAATTAAAAATAAGAAAAGACCCTTCTGCAAGGATAAATGATATTTTAAAGAAGGTGTTTAAGTAAACTGGGAAGTTTATTCCTGCTTCTTGATGTTCAGTATCACGAAATAATATTCACCTCAGGCGAAATTGTAACATCAAATTTCTCCTTAACGGAAGCACTGATGTCTAATGCCAGTTGGTAAATTTCGTTACCGCTGGCATTGCCATAATTTACCAATACCAATGCCTGGTCTTTATGGCTACCTGTGTTACCCACTCTTTTGCCTTTCCATCCGCACTGCTCTATAAGCCAGCCTGCAGCCAGTTTAATTTTTCCACCTGGAGCAGGGTAATGTACTATAGTCGGAAAACGTTTTTGAAGAGATTCAAACTCCTCATGCGAGATTTCTGGATTCTTAAAAAAACTTCCGGCATTGCCTAAAACATTTGGGTCGGGCAGTTTGCTTTTGCGAATGGAAATAACAGCATCACTGATGGCTTTAACCGTAACATCAGTTACATTCATTTTTTTAAGTTCTTGCTCAATAGCGCCATAGCTGGTGTTGAAAGCAGGATTTTTTTTTAGCTGAAATGTTACAGCCGTGATGATGTAATTTCCTTTTTCTTCGTTTTTAAAAATGCTATTGCGGTAGCCAAACTTACATTCTTCAAGATTGAAAATTCGTTTTGTGCCGGATGCAATGTGTATGGCTTCTAACTCATAAAAAGTGTCTTTTATTTCAACGCCATAAGCGCCAATGTTTTGAATAGGAGCAGCTCCAACACTTCCGGGTATTAGGGAAAGATTTTCAATGCCTCCAAGATTTTGAGCCACACTCCACAAAACCAACTGATGCCAAGTTACACCTCCACCTGCTTTTACAAAAACACAGTCATCCGTTTCTTTTACAGCGTTAATGCCTTGCAGGTTGTTTTTGATCACTAAGCCATCGTAATCGTTAGTAAAAAGCATGTTGCTGCCTCCGCCCAAAACCAGTAATTTCTCTTTGCGTTTGCTGTACACAAGTACTTCCAGCAACTCCGCTTCGTTGTTTACTTCTACAAACAACGAGGCGGACACTGCCAATCCAAAGGTGTTAAAACGCTTTAATGAAACGTTATGCTCTGCCTGCACCCTTACTTGATTATAAATTTGCCGACACCCTGTGTTTCGTTGTCAGCAATAATCTTCACATAATACAAACCGGGTTTTAAGTTGCGGTTAACCACACGATAATAAATTACTCCTTCTGATAAAGACCTGCTTCCGGTGCTCATTTCAACTTTACGGCCGGCCACATCAAAAAATTCAAGTGTATAATCAGAGGTTTTTACGTTGGTGATTTTTATCACAGCCTCACTGCTGAATGGATTGGGATAAATTTTTATTTCCGAATTGTTTCCTGCTATGTTGGTAACTGAGGTAAGCTCATCAACAAACACGGAGTCGCATTTTAAACAGTTGTTGTTGTCCTGTGCGCAAAACACGTAATAGCCTGTGCCAAGGTTGGTAGCAATGGTATCCGTAATTCCTAATGATGGGAATAATGGATCGTATGGCGTGGTGCCACCAGTTATGCTCACTGATATTGAACCGTTGGTGCAGCCGGGGCAAGAGGCATCTACCACAGTGAAGCTTAACCCTATGGTGTCAGGATCGTTAAGTGTGTAAGTGGTGCTGTCCACACAAAGGTTACCATCCGTAACAGTTACGGTGTAAACTCCGCTGCACACATTTAACAGCGTGTTAGTGATAAAGCCATTCGACCATAAAAACTGGTATTGTGGAGTTCCTCCAATGGGGTTTAACTGCACAAATCCGTCACAAGTGCCGTTACAAGTTATCCCTAGTATATTCGGGTTAAAGTTGATGGGCGAAGGATCAAAGATGAGTACGGAGTCTTTCTTAAAGCATCCCACTGAGTCAGTAATGGTAAACTCTGTGTATCCAAAACATAAATTAGCTACTGCAGGTGTTGTTTGCTGTGGGCTCGTGTTCCATAAATAGGTTAGTGTTCCATTTCCGGTAGCGGATATAGTAGAGGATCCTGTGCATGACCCAGCGCACAATGCATCCACATGCGTTGCACTGTAAATAATATCAGCAGGGTTAACCACATTCACTGAGTCACTGCCCACGCAGCCTGCTGAATCACTAATGGAAATGGTATAAGCACCTACACATAAACTGTCAATGGATAAAGAGGTGGTATCACCGGTGGACCAGGTGAATTGAAAAGGCGCTGTTCCCTGCGGATTAATACTAATGCTTGCATTACATTGGCCAAAGCAAAGAGGTTGCACTGAAGATGTATTAAGGAAAATCGGCTGCGGTATCATGTTAAACGATCCGTTTGATATACAACCCAAATCATCCGTAATGGTAACTCCAATATTACCGGGGCATAAACTATCAATGGAGGATAAGGTATCATTGGTGCTCCACAAATAATTAAGATTGGACAAGCCGATGATGCCTGCTGATAAAGCACCGGTGCAACTGCCATCACAAGAAGAGTAGGTCACACTAAAATCAACAGGTAGTGGAGCATTGTTTATAATACTAACCGTATCACTTACTGAACATCCTAGCCCATCACTCACCGTAATGGCATAGTTGCCTGCACACAACGAATCAATTGTAGATGTCGTGTCACTAGTTGACCATACATAGCTAAAAGGACTTTGTCCTGTTGATACAACAGAAGCCGTACCGTTACAGGCAATTGCACATCTGGAGTTTTGTTGACTAAGCGTTAAAACGTTTACCGCAGGTTGGGTTACAGAAATGGAATCGCTTACCGCACATCCTAAAGAGTCAGTTACGGTAACTTGATAAGTTCCTGCACACAAGGCTGTGGCCGTATCGTTAGTTTGTGATGCCGCACTCCAAAGATAGGTGAACGGTGAAGGGCCTGACGAAGTAACAGATGCTGATCCGTTACATCCTCCAAAGCATGTTGGTGCTGTGAAATTAAATTGCAAGGTGGCTGCAGCCGGGTTTACTATTTCAACAGAGTCTGTTGCTGTGCATCCTAAAGAATCTGTTGCAATTACAGTGTAAAATCCGGGACAAAGGTTAAATGCCGTATCGGTACTCTGTGATGGAATGGTGTTCCATGCGAAAGTGAATGGCGCCACTCCTGTTGAAGTTGCAGTGGCATAACCGTTGCATCCGTTAGTACATAATGGTGCAGTTGAACTTAGTGATACCGTGTTTGCCGTTGGCTCGGTAACAGTAACTGAGTCCGTGAGAGCACACCCTGCAGAGTCAGCAATGGATACAGTATAAATTCCTGCACACAATCCAGAGGCTGTTAAGGTGTTTTGAGTAGGCGTAGTGTTCCATGTATAAGTAACATTGCCTTGTCCATTGTTGGTGGCGGTTGCTGTGCCATCACACACTCCGTTACATGAAAGTGCAGTAGTGGTAAAGCCAATGGCTAACGCAGCAGGCTCAAGTATGGTTATGCTATCAGTTACAGAACATCCCAATGAGTCGGTTACAGTAACTGCGTAAACGCCTGCACACAATGCTGTTGCTGTATCAGTGTTTTGTGCGGGAGTGGTTGCCCAGTTGTAGGTAAATGGAGATGCTCCGGTAGCCGTTACAATTGCGCTTCCGTTACAAGCTGCGAAGCAGGAGTTAGGTATGGTAGTAAATTGTAAGGCAGTAGGAGAGGGGTTTAATACTTCAACAGAGTCTGTAGCACTACAACCCAACGAATCAGTAACAATAACTAAATAATAGCCCGGACAAAGATTGACAGCCGTAGCAGAAGATTGTGATGGAGTAGTGTTCCATGCGTAAGTAAAAGATGGTGTTCCTGTAGAAAGTGCCGTTGCAGTTCCATTACATCCATTGGTACAAGATGGTGGTGTTGATGACAGGCTAAGTACATTCTGCCCCGGATCAATTAAGGTTAATGAATCTGTAAGTGAACATCCTGCTGAATCCGATATTTGAACCGTGTACGTTCCAGCGCATAAGCCCGTTGCCTGTATGTTGCTTTGAGGCGGAACAGTGTTCCAACTATAAGTAACATTGCCTTGTCCGTTGTTCGCAGCGGTAATGGTTCCTGTGCATTGCCCACTGCAACCGGGGTTGGTAGATGTGAAATTAACAACAAGAAGATCAGGTTGTGATATCACAACACTGTCCGTGATGCTGCAACCTGCTCCATCGGTGACAATAACAGTATATGTTCCGGCACACAATCCTAATGCAGTATCATTAACCTGCACCGGTAACGTTGACCACTGATAGGTGAAAGGTGCAATACCGGTAGCCGATGCAATTGCTTTTCCGTCACAGGCATTAAAACATGAATTAGGCACAACCGAAAACGAAGGTACCGTTAAGCAGGTGGTACGATAGCGTGCAATATAGTTGGCGTTAAGTGTGTCGACAACCGTAAATGCTCCACCTGCATACATCTCTTGCTTGTAGTCCATCAAGG
>JAYTNW010000460.1:0-3039 GCA_043748115.1 Bacteroidota bacterium
GGGCTTCTTCCAAGGTAAAACACTCGTGATCGGTAGATATTCCAGCATCAATATATTGCTTAGCCTGCTCACCTCTTAAGCCCGGAGCATGTCCGTCAATGGGTTTACCACAGGCATGAGCGGCAGCAATTTTAAGCATCACTTCCTTATCTTTGTACAACACACCGGGGTAGTTCATCATTTCACTCAGGTACTTAATGTCTTCCCTTGCCATTAGCTGTTCTATCTGTGCAACATCAATTACAGCCCCTGCCGTTTCAAAGTTTGTGGCAGGCACACATGATGGAGCGCCAAAATTAAATTTGAGCAAAGCTTCTTTAGCATTTTGAAGCATGTACATTACTCCGTCTATGCCGCATACGTTGGCAATCTCATGCGGATCACTAACCGTGGCCACTGTTCCATGGGTTAACGCAATTCGTGCAAACTCATAGGGAACAAGCATGCTGCTTTCAATGTGAATGTGAGCATCCACAAAACCCGGAAGTATATAATTAGAATAAACTCCACCGTCCTCTTCTATATTTTGGATCCTTGTGTTCACAATGGTAATTGTGCCTGAAAATATTTTTCGGTTGATAACATCAACAATATTCCCACTAATTTTAAAACTACTTTGCATATTCATTAAATAATCAATTTAGTAAACCACCATTTGAAAAAATAATTTACATTTGCGCGCATTAATTCACAAATTTAATTCTTTATTTAATGAAGACCGGTAAAGTAAAATTCTTCAATGCTTCCAAAGGTTTTGGATTTATTATTGAAGACGAAGGCGGTAAAGAGCTGTTTGTTCACCAAACAGGTTTGGTTGACCGTATTTCAGAAAACGACCTTGTAACCTATGAAGTTACACAAGGAAAAAAAGGCTTAAATGCCGTTAACGTTAAAAAAGCGTAGTACCAAAAATCCATAGATTTTAAGGTTTAGTATTTTAATGTTTACTCCCTCCCCTCTAAAACCGGGGAGGGATTTTTATTTTACTCCGTTTGTGAATAAGTAAAAACTGTTCTCGTATCGTTTTCGGCCAAATTTTCAGAACTTCGTTTTTCTTGCTATGCTTCATCCTTATTTTGCAACTCCAATTGACTATGTTAAAACCGTTGGCCCACAACGTGCCGATGTTTTAAAAAAAGAGCTGGGCATTTTTACCTCTGGTGATCTGCTCAACCATTTTCCTTACCGTTATGTTGATCGCACCCGCTTTTACACCGTAAATGAGTTATCGGAAGATATGCCTTTTGTGCAACTGAAGGGCAAAATTATATCCCTTAAAAGCTTTGGTGCTAAACGTGCTACACGCATCACCGCTGTGTTTAAAGATGAGTCGGGGAGCATGGACTTAACCTGGTTTCAAGGAATTACATGGGTGCGCGACAGTATGCTTGCCGGTGGCGAGTATGTGGTGTTTGGAAAACCCACCGTTTTTAATGGTCGCTTTAACATTGTGCATCCTGAAATGGAGACGGTAGCAAAATTTAATGAGCAGCAACCCTCAGGATTTCAACCTGTTTATAGCACAACAGAAAAATGCAAATCGAAAGGCCTCGACAGCAAAGGCATCATGAGGTTGGTTAAAACGGTGCTCCAAACCATACCTCCAAATTTGAGCGAAACATTGCCCGTAGTGCTTGTGGACTCCCTAAAATTAATGGGCTTCACTGATGCGTTAAAGCAAATACATTTTCCCAATGAACCGTTGCTACTTAAAAATGCGCGCTTCCGTTTTAAGTTTGAAGAACTGTTCTATATACAGCTTCGGCTGTTGCTTGCACGCCAAAAAAGAATAGACACTTACAAGGGGAAGTCATTTTTTGAGATAGGCGATCATTTCAACGCCTTTTACAAACACCATTTACCCTTTGAACTTACCGATGCGCAAAAACGTGTGTTGAAGGAAATAAGAAAGGACACCAACACGGGCAAACAAATGAACCGGCTATTGCAGGGAGATGTGGGCAGTGGCAAAACAGTGGTGGCATTGCTCACCATGTTGATGGCGCTGGATAACGGCTACCAATCATCACTTATGGCTCCCACAGAAATTTTAGCGATACATCATTACCATTCGTTAACTGAGTTGCTAAAGGGCTTACATGTGCAGGTTGAGTTGCTAACCGGATCAACACCTGCCAAAAAGCGAAAAGGAATTTTAGAAGGGATTAAAAACAAAAGCATACCTATTTTGATAGGAACACATGCCTTGATAGAAGACCCTGTGCAATTTGAAAATTTAGGCTTGGTGATTATAGATGAGCAGCATCGTTTTGGGGTACAACAACGAGCCAAACTTTGGATGAAAGAGCAACCGCCACATGTGCTGGTGATGACGGCCACACCTATTCCACGCACCCTTGCCATGACCATTTATGGCGACCTTGATGTTTCTGTTATTGACCAAATGCCGGTGGGAAGAAAGCCCATAAAAACGTTTCATTATTTTGAGTCAGCACGCTTGAAGGTGCTTGGCTTTATGAAACAACAAATTGCTGTAGGAAGACAGGTTTACGTGGTGTATCCACTGATTGAGGAATCGGAAAAAATGGATTATAATAACCTCATAGAAGGTTACGATGCAATTGCAAAGGAGTTTCCGCTACCGCAATACAGGGTAAGCGTGGTGCATGGAAGAATGAAAGCGAAGGAGAAAGAATATGAGATGGATCTTTTTGTAAAGGGAATTACCCACATCATGGTTGCCACTACGGTGATTGAAGTTGGCGTAAATGTTCCCAATGCATCGGTAATGGTGATTGAGAGTGCGGAACGTTTTGGCCTGGCCCAATTGCATCAGTTAAGAGGCCGTGTGGGGCGAGGGAGCAGCCAGTCGTACTGTGTTTTAATGACAGGAAATAAATTGAGTACCGTGGCTAAGCAACGCATGCAAACCATGGTAAGCACCACTGATGGTTTTGTGATTGCAGAAACCGACCTAAAGCTAAGAGGACCCGGAGACATTACAGGAACACAACAAAGTGGATTGTTAGATCTTAAAATTGCGGAAATTGCAAAAGATGGGGCTATACTCGAAGTAGC
>JAYTNW010000461.1:0-8139 GCA_043748115.1 Bacteroidota bacterium
CTTTTATTTAATGCTGGGAATATTTTTCCTATACATGACCGATACCCAACGTGGCGGAATGTCATTAGATAAAAAGGAGGCATCTGACATTTTTGGAACCTTTATAGCGCTAGTGTATTTAACACCATTTGTAGGAGGCTTGCTTGCCGACCGTGTGCTGGGTTACCGTGTGTCAATCACCATTGGTGGCATTTTAATGGGAATAGGATATTGTGGATTATCGCTTCCCGGAATGACAGCGTTTTATATTTCGCTTTTGCTCATCATTATTGGAAATGGTTTTTTTAAACCTAATATTTCCACCATTTTAGGTAATGTTTATAATGCACCTGAATACAAAGGCTTGAAAGATGCCGGGTACAATATATTTTACATGGGAATTAACATAGGAGCATTTATCTGCAACTTTTTTGGTTCGTACCTGCGTAATAATTTCAGCTGGGGTGCAGCGTTTATGGCAGCAGGCATCGGCATGTTCGTTGGTGTGTTTATTTTTTGGCTGGGCAATAAACATTACGCACACGCTGATGTTCGAAAGCCCACAAAACCGGAAGACATGCCGGTGTCAAAAATTTTAGGGATTACCCTTCTTCCTGCGTTGGTGGCAGGGTACCTCGGCTGGATTATACCCGGAAATATTTTTGGAAGCGACTCTACCGATGCATTTATCCTAGGCGCTCTTCCTGTTGCTGCTTATTACGTAAACATTATGCTTCGCTCCAATGCTGAAGACAGAAAACCAATTTCGGCATTGCTGGCAGTGTTTGGTGTAGCCATTGTTTTTTGGGCCGTCTTTAAACAGAACGGCACAGCGCTTACTACCTGGGCAGAGAGCTACACAAACAGAGAAGTGCCTACAGCGGTGGCTACGGCAGCAAAAATTTTGGGCGTAACACAGGTTGTTCCTTTTAAAAAAGATTCGGTGCCGTTAACAGATGTGCAGTTTAGGGTAGCGCGTGATGCAAACGATAAGGTGATTAAAACCTGGGATTATCCATTGTACTATAAAAATCTTGCAGAGGAAAAAAAACCTGCCGAAGGCGAATCGCTTACACTTATTTCTACAGAGCTAGGACAATCTATTAATCCGTTTTGGGTTGTAGTGCTCACGCCTGTTATCGTGGCTTTTTGGGCACTGCTAAAGCGTAGAAACATGGAGCCATCCACTACCTGGAAAATATTTTATGGTTTTCTAATCACTTCCTTATCAACGTTGGTAATGGTGGCAGCAACCTATGCTTGCCACAACGGGCTCGAAAAAAGCTCCATGCTTTGGCTTATAGGAAGCTATGGTGTAATAACAATTGGAGAGTTGTGTTTAAGCCCCATGGCCCTGTCACTGGTGTCTAAACTAAGCCCACCTCGCCTTACTGCACTCATGATGGGTGGGTGGTTCCTCTCTACTTCTATTGGTAATAAAATGAGTGGTGTGCTCGCCAGCATGTGGGATACCTATGAGCATAAAGCCAATTTCTTTTTGGTAAATTTCGTGTTGGTGCTCATCACCACCGTTGTTATTTTGATGATGCTGAAATGGCTTAACAAAATTGTGAAAGAGCACGGTGCGTAGTGCAGAAAGGCAAACCGTTTTGAGGTGTTGAAATATTTGCTGGCTTTCGCTTTTCGTATGTCTGTAACATGCAAATTTGCGTTCGGATTTTTGCAGGTAACGTATGAAAGTTTTCAAATTTGGCGGGGCTTCTGTTAAAGATGCTGATGCGGTAAAGAATGTGGCAGCTATTTTAAAATCATTTAGCAACGAAAATATTTTGGTGGTGATTTCGGCTATGGGAAAAATGACCAACGCCCTCGAAAAAGTAGTGAATGATTATTACCATAAAAAACAAGACCCGCACATTGCATTAGAAGAAGTAAAAAAATTTCATCACGAGTTGATGAAAAAACTTTTTACAAATGAGGCACATGTTGTTTATCGCGATGTTAATAATTTTTTTGTGGAAGCAGAATGGATACTGGAAGAAACACCTAATCGTTCGTATAATTTTATTTATGACCAGGTGGTTTCATTGGGCGAGCTTATCTCTACAAAAATTGTAAGCGCTTATCTTGCCGAAGAAAAAATAAAAAACGAATGGCTTGATGTGCGTGACGTTTTACGCAGTGACAACACTTACCGCGAAGGAAAGATAGATTGGGAGGTGAGTGCTTCGCAGGTTGCAGAACAAGTGATGCCGCTTTTTAACGAAAAAAATAAAATCGTTCTCACACAGGGATTCATAGCCTCCACTTCAGAAAATTTTACCACCACGTTAGGCCGTGAAGGATCGGATTATAGCGCTGCAATTTTTGCACACCTCACCACAGCAAATGAAATGTGTATCTGGAAAGATGTTCCAGGTGTGCTTAATGCTGACCCCAAGTTTTACAAAGAGGCTCAAAAGCTGGAGCAAATAAGCTACCACGATGCCATTGAGCTTACCTATTACGGTGCTACTGTTATCCATCCAAAAACTATTAAACCACTGGAAAACAAAAATATTCCGCTCTTTGTAAAATCATTTTTAAAACCGGAAGCCAGTGGCACAGTAATACGGACTAACGTGCAAACCAAGCCGCTAATCCCGTCTTATATTTTTAAAACCAATCAGGTGCTCATCAGTATTTCAGCCAAAGATTTTTCATTTATTGCTGAAGATAGTTTAGCCAATATTTTTACACTCTTCGCATCGCTTGGTGTAAAAATTAACCTCATGCAAAATTCGGCCATAAGTTTTTCAGTGTGTGTTGATGATGATGAGTTTAAAATCCCAGCATTGATTGAACGACTTCAAAAGGAATTTAAGATATTATATAATAATGAACTGATGCTATACACCATCAGGCATTATTTTCAAACAACTATTGATTCACTTACAGCAGGCAAGGAAATTTTGCTGGAACAACGTAGCCGGCACACTGCACAGTTTGTAATAAGAGAGCTTAAAAAATAACGGTATGAGCACAATACAGCAACCCCTAAAATACCGCAAAGCCATAATAATATGGTTGCTGACGGGGTGCATATTAATTGCTGCCATGGTGGTGATAGGCGGCATCACCCGGTTAACGGGCAGTGGACTATCTATTACAGAGTGGAAACTCATTCGGGGCACTATTCCTCCAATGAGCGAAGCGCAATGGATGGAGGAATTTGATAACTATAAACAGATACCGCAATATCAACTTCTTAATTATCACTACACCTTAGAAGATTTTAAAAAAATATTTTTCTGGGAATATTTTCACCGCCTTTTGGGTCGTGTTATAGGTTTGGTGTTTGTGGTGCCCTTCATTTTTTTTTGGAGTAAAAAGCAATTTGATCGTGTGTTGTTAAAAAAAGTGCTGCTGCTTTTTTTATTAGGCGGCCTGCAAGGATTTTTAGGATGGTTTATGGTAAAAAGCGGTCTTAGCGATCGAACATCGGTTAGTCACTACCGCCTCGCCATTCATCTCGTTACTGCCTTTATCACCTTTGCTGTTACTTTTAAGGTGGCCTTAGATGTTGTTTATCCTAATCAAAGAAGCAATAACCCACTGCTGCAAAAACTTTATCGCTTTACATGGTTAACGATGGGTGTGCTTATACTGCAAATTGTTTACGGAGCCTTTGTAGCAGGACTTAAAGCGGGTCGCATTTTTAACAGCTGGCCCAAGATGGATGAATGCTGGATTTCCTCTTCCGTAACCTATTCCATCTCGCAAACAGGTGTGGCCGCATTTTTTGATAACATGGCTGTGGTGCAGTTTGTGCATCGCTATGTTGCCTATGCAGTGGTGTTGATGTTTATTGCTTTATATGTGATGGCCCATAGAAACAATGCCTCCAGCGAAGAAACACTGCTGTCGAAGGAAAAACGGATGGCGGTTAATTTACTTCCAGTAGCTGTTTTGCTTCAATTCATCATCGGAATTTTTACGCTGATTAATGGTGTTCCGCTTTGGCTTGGCGTTTTACATCAGGTTGTGGCATTTCTATTGTTTGGCCTCATCGTTTTTTTGTTGCACCGTTTCAAAACCACAGCACCACAATAAATATACTACCTTAACCTGTAGCTCTTCGTAGTGATTACTATTACCCCTCCAGTAGCATCACCGTAGCAGGCAGGCAAACTTCCGCTGTAAACACTTACTTGGTCAATGGCGCAACCGGGAATGTCGGGCTCTCCTTCCACAGGAAATCCATCTACATAATATTTGGTTGACGAATATCGTGCCCCAGCTAAACTTATCGGCTCTCCACTATCCGATTGAAAGGCGCGCGCTGAAGTAGCAGCAATGTAGTTCACATCTTTGCTTATGGCATGTAAAATGTCCTCCCCTGCAATTATAAAAGGCGTGTTCGGGTTTATGGGCATTAGTGGAATTTTATAGTCCCACTTTTCAATTATTGGCAATTCTATATTGGTGTTAAGTTCTGCATTGAGGAGCACCAGTTCACCATTGCTTACCCTCACACCATTTATTACCATGGCATTGTAACCCAGAAACGAAAATTTTATATCGTAAGTTCCCGGCAAAAGTGGCTTTAACTTGAATTCTCCGTTTTCATTGGCGACTGTCCCACCAAATCCTTTTTCTTTTTCAAAAGAAACCGAAGCAAATGGTATAGGATCTCCAGTCACCTTGTCTTTTATTATACCTCGTATTTCACCAGGTTGTATTTGAGCGTGGCTTGTTAAACTAAATACCAGCATTAGGCAGAATGGGATGGTTAGTGCGACTTTCATATTCTGATGATTTTAAGATAAGACATCAAGTTGAGCAATATTCCATAATGCGGTAAAAATTATTATAATAATTGCTATTTCTTCCACTCTGTCGGAGTGTTTACTGCGCCTTACCTTCTTGGGCTTGATTGCCAATGGTTTAAAAACCTTGCAGGTTACGCCTTTTTTCTTACTTTCGCACCCTCAAATTTTTAAATACTAATCTCATTTATGAATCAATTAGTCTATGTTATTCCAGTATTCGGGATAATTGCACTCATTTACATGGCCATTAAAGCATCGTGGGTAAGCAAGCAAGATGCTGGTGATGCCAACATGCAGGAATTAGCCGGACATATAGCCGATGGAGCAATGGCCTTCCTGAAAGCCGAATGGAAAATATTAACCTACTTCACAGTTATTGCAGGGTTGTTGCTGGCTTATTCAGGTACGCTACACGGTACCCCCGAGCATCCAATACATAGCAGCCCAATCATTGCTGTTGCTTTTATTATTGGAGCAGTTTTTTCGGCTTTTGCTGGATATATAGGTATGAACATTGCCACTAAGGCAAACGTGCGCACCGCTCAAGCAGCACGTACCAGTTTGGCACAGGCATTAAAAGTGTCGTTTACAGGCGGTGCTGTGATGGGACTGGGTGTAGCTGGCCTTGCCGTGTTAGGATTAGGTTCATTGTTTATTGTGTTTTATCAGATGTTTGTTCCTGCCGGTGCTGCCATTAATGGGGTAGAAATGAAACAAGCCATTGAAGTGTTGGCGGGTTTTTCATTAGGTGCAGAAAGCATTGCCTTGTTTGCTCGCGTAGGTGGAGGTATTTATACCAAAGCAGCTGACGTGGGTGCTGACTTGGTAGGAAAAGTAGAAGCCGGAATTCCTGAAGATGATCCACGCAATCCAGCTACCATTGCTGATAATGTGGGTGACAATGTGGGTGATGTTGCCGGTATGGGTGCTGATCTATTCGGTTCTTATGTGGCTACAATTCTTGCAACCATGGTTCTGGGACAGGAGATTGACGCTTCCGCTGATAACTTCGGAGGGCTATCGCCAATCTTATTGCCAATGTTGATTGCCGGTATGGGAATTATTTTTTCTATAATGGGAACCTGGTTTGTGCGTATAAAAAATGAAACTGATAATGTACAAAATGCGCTTAACCTTGGAAACTGGTCCTCAATTATTTTAACAGGGATATTCTGTTATTTTGCCGTTACCTGGATGTTGCCCGAAAAATTAATGTTACGTGGCTTTGAGTTTACACCTATGGACGTTTACATGGCCATTGTTGTAGGGTTAGTGGTGGGTGCTTTAATGAGCATCATCACCGAATATTACACAGCTATTGGCAAGCGCCCTGTGCTTTCCATTGTTAAACAAAGTTCAACAGGACATGCAACTAACATCATTGGTGGACTTGCTGTGGGTATGGAATCCACTGCCTTGCCAATGATAGTTTTAGCTGCGGGTATTTATTCCTCTTATGCATTGGCAGGGTTATATGGAGTAGCCATTGCAGCCGCAGGTATGATGGCAACAACGGCAATGCAATTAGCAATTGACGCTTTCGGACCTATTGCTGATAATGCAGGTGGTATTGCAGAAATGAGCCATCTACCAAAAGAAGTTCGTGGACGTACTGATAATTTAGATGCCGTAGGTAACACTACTGCTGCTACCGGAAAAGGGTTTGCAATTGCCTCAGCAGCGTTAACATCACTTGCACTGTTTGCCGCATTTGTTGGTGTGGCAGGTATTTCACACATTGATATTTACAAAGCTCCGGTACTTGCAGGATTGTTTATTGGCGCCATGATACCGTTTATATTTTCATCTTTAGCCATTGCCGCAGTTGGACGTGCGGCCATGGCCATGGTGGAGGAAGTTAGAAGGCAATTTCGCGAAATACCAGGCATTATGGAATATAAGGCAAAGCCTGAATATGAAAAATGTGTGGCCATCTCAACAGAAGCTTCTATTCGCGAAATGATTGCCCCAGGTGCATTGGCTTTAAGCGTGCCATTGGTAGTTGGTTTTATTTTCGGACCCGAAGTATTGGGAGGTGTTCTTGCAGGAGTAACCGTTTCCGGTGTGTTAATGGGAATGTTTCAGAGCAATGCAGGTGGAGCATGGGACAATGCAAAAAAATCCTTTGAAAAAGGAGTGGATATTAACGGCCAAGTGTATTACAAAGGTTCGGAACCACACAAAGCATCGGTAACGGGAGATACGGTGGGTGATCCATTTAAAGATACATCAGGGCCTTCTATGAACATTCTTATCAAACTGATGAGTATTGTTTCGCTTATCATAGCTCCTCACATTGCTCATTTAGCGGATAACAACAATGCAGAAATCTCTGTTCCTGCCACGGCTGCAGCTTCAGCAAATGTCAATATTACTCCTGATATTAATTTAAATACCATGAAAGGAATGATCGGCCTTGATGCAGCCCACTCTTGGATGCAATTTAGCCTTTCACATTTGCTTACTTCAGCACAAGGCACACTGGCCATTGATACCGGTTACATTAACTTTACCGATAATCTTGAAACCAGTAGTGTTTATGTTCAGTTAAGTGTTAATTCTATTGATACTAAAAATGCAAAACGTGATGAGCATTTGCGCAATGCTGATTTCTTTGAAGCAACTAAGTTTCCCCACATTACTTTTAAGTCTGCCAGCATTAAAAAAACCGATGCACATCCAAAATATAAATACGTGGCGAATGGCGAACTTACCATTAAAGATGTGACCAAACCTGTAGATCTTTACTTTAATTATGTAGGTGCAGCACCCAATGAATATGCAAAAATAGATGCACATTCATTTGTGGGAGAAGCAGAGATAAACAGAGTTGATTTTAAAGTAGGCGAGTCGGGCCCTATGGTTGGAGATAAGGTTACAACTACATTTTCTGTAGAGGGGTATAAAGTACAATAACCACAAGAGTAAATAAGTTGCTTTAAAAGGCTTGCCGTATTTCCGGCAGCCTTTTAAATTTTATTGGGAGGACAGCAATGTTACTTTGTCATTAAATTTCCTGCCAAAATCTTGTTAAAATGGGTAAACTTGTTAATTTTGCCTTTCCTCTGTAAAAAGAGGGAGGGAATCATATTTTTTTAAATTAATTAAAACCAAATATCATGACGAAAAATTACTACACTTTTTCAGGATGTAAAATTGCTTTTACACTTCTGATGTTTTGTATGCTTTTTAGTGTACAGACGGGATGGGGGCAGATTTTTACGAACCCCATCACAGATGCCAACCCAAGTGCATCAAATCCTTTTACTACAGGTCAAACTGTTAATGCAAACATTTCAGTATCAGGAATTGGAAGGGGTAGTGGAATTTCTGCTTCCTCAGCTTCTAATCGTTACAGCGCAAGTGGATGGAGTACTGGAGCATTGGA
>JAYTNW010000462.1:0-5177 GCA_043748115.1 Bacteroidota bacterium
GCAAGCAAAATACTGTCATCACGGTAATAGGCAGATAAATAATCCTGCGGTTTTAATTGCAATCCCAACGCTATCTGAACGGCCTCATGTCCTCGCGAGCAGGCGTGCACATATTTTGCCGTTACAGCAGCGTTCTCTTCGTAAAGATCGCTCATGGCACGTGCTGTACACATGAGCTTGTATGATTTCAAAACAACAGCCTCCTCAATAGGTTGCGTTTCCAGTTTTTTCTCAATAGCTTGCGACATCATGCTTTTGCTTTGAATTGTTGAATGGCATTGCGTGTAAAATCAGATAGAACCAATGTCCCACTCATTTCAGCCCGCTCTAAGAGCAACTGATCCCAATGATTAGTTCCTTCCCAGAAAACTTTTTTAAGCATTTGCATAGCTTGAGGATTGCTGGCTGAAAGCTTATCAGTCAATTTATTTATTTCCTCGTCCATTTCGGCATGTGATTTATGCATGGAGGCATACATGCCATTTTGTAGCGCCCATTGTGCGCTTTGCCATTCTGTTGCATGGATGGTAAGTTGAGTAAAGGCGCTTGTCCCAACTTTTCTTTCAACAGCGGGACCTACCACAAAAGGCCCAATGCCTACTGCCAATTCACTAAGTTTTACAGATGCGGATTCATGCGCAATGGTATAGTCGGCCGCACAAGCTATTCCCACACCTCCGCCAACGGCTTTACCTTGCACCCGTGCAATAACAAATTTTGGTGCCCTGCGCATTGCATTTATAACCATGGCAAACCCTGAAAAAAATTGTTTTCCGGTGTCCATATCATTTATGCTCATTAACTCATCAAAGGAGGCACCAGCACAAAAGGCTTTTTCACCACCGCTCTTAATCACGATTACTTTAGCATCCGGGTTTTTTCCTTCCTGTTCAATAGCTTGTGCCAATTCCCTAAGTAGGGCGCCAGGCAATGAGTTGCTTTGAGGGTGAAAGAATGTTATTTCTGCAATTCCGTTATTGAGTTGAGTTGTTACTGTTCCCTGCATAAAATTTATTAAATAGTTTTGGTCTTTGCTTTAAAACAAATAAAAGGCAAATGAGAAATATAGACCATTAGTTAATTGTAAAAACCAACTAAAGCGCTAGTACCTATTAATGCCTATTAATTATTGGGAAACAAAGATAAAAAAACGGAAGCCTTCAGCTTCCTAATATTTGCTTTTTCTGTGTGTTAAATTCCTCGTCTGTCAAGTAGCCTTTTTCTTTGAGACGTGCAAGCTTCTCAATTTGGTCGAGTTTAAAATCAAGCGAGTCGTGCGAAGTGGAAAGAATACCATCAGACGAAACTTTAAAAACGGGTTCCTGTTTGGCTGGTTCGTGTGTTTTTTTTACAATGATCTCTGGCTCCGGTATAGGTGCTTTAGCAGGAGTAACAGCCACCACCGGGGCTACATAAGCAACTTCTCTTACTGCCGGTATTGGTGTTGCCACAGGTTTTGGCTCATTAAACAAAAGTTTTTTAGCAGTGGGTCTGCGAATAAGAAAAAACAAACTCATGATTAGTGCTATTACCACCAATGAATTAAATATCATTAAAATGAGATTTTTCTCACCCAAATTTTTATTGTCTGTTTCAAGAGCCTCAAATTGTGAGTTAACTTTTTTATTTAACGTGCTAAGGCTATCAACTTTGATGGCAAATCGCATCATTGCATCATCTTTAGCTTTTATAAGGTTGTTAAAATTGCTATTTTGAAATTGCAATGAGGTGAGTGCATTGGACAAGCTATCATTATTGCCAATTACTTTAAAGGGAATGGCTTTTACAATAGTTTTCGGGTTTGCCGCCTTTTTTAATGCTTCGTCACGTTCATGCTGCAAGTTGTTCACAGAAAAATTTGCCGCCAGTATGATCTGTTCATCCAAATCTAAAAGTCTTTTTAACAAGGATTGATACTCTGTTAAGGACGTTTTGCTCTTGAACGTTTTTTCGTTTTTATTGAGCGCATCCAATTGTTTTTGAATGTTTTTTCTTTCTACCACAAGATCATTCAAATCATTGTCGGCAAACAAAGATGGAATTGCCATGCAAATTAATGTAAACAGGCAAACGATGTATTTAATAAGGTGGTTCGCGTTTTTCACCGGATGATTTTTTTTGTATTACTTCATTTTTTGTGCCACTAATGTGAGAACGGTCTCAACGGCCACAGTCTCTCCTTTTTGGTTGGTCACTTCTACATCCCATTCCACCACTCCTTGCGGCACCTGTCCTTCCCTATCTTCTTTCTTCGTTTTTGTTTTACAGGTCAATCGCACTTGTATGGTGTCGCCCACATACACCGGCTGTGTAAACCGGAGTCCATCCAAACCATAATTTGCCAACACCGGCCCTTTTTTAGGGTCAACAAATAAACCGGCAGCGGCTGCAATTACAAAATATCCATGCGCTACTCTTCTTTCAAAAATTGAGCCTTCTAATGCCGTTTCGTCAGTATGTGCATAAAAAAAGTCGCCACTAATGCCCGCAAAATTTACAATATCAGCTTCGGTAATGGTGCGCCTGTGTGTAATCAGTGTGTCGCCAATGTTTATCTCATCAAAGTATTTTCTAAATGGATGAATAACATCTTCTTTTATGGCTGCACCTTTAAGGTAGGTGTCACAAATGGCGGTAAGTGTGGTTGGTGAGCCTTGTAAGGCCGTGCGTTGCATAAAATGTTTAACCCCACGAATACCGCCCATCTCTTCACCACCACCTGCCCTTCCGGGTCCACCGTGAATTAATTGAGGCATGGGGGAACCATGACCGGTACTCTCGCCTGCGCAATTTTTATTAAGCACCAGCATTCGGCCATGGTAAGCGGCTGTTGATAATATCATCTTTTTTGCAAACTGATCGTCAGCAGTCACTAACGAACCCACCAAACTTCCCTTTCCCATTTTAGCCAGTTCAATGGCTTCATCGGTATTTTTGTAAGGCATAATGGTGGTAACGGGGCCGAAGGCTTCTATTGAGTGAGGTTCTGTTTTTAACAAGGGTTTGTTACAATACAATAACATTGAAGGCATAAATGCGCCTGTATTTTTATCGGCTCCAGTCACTTCAAAATTCTCCATGTCGCCATAGGCAAGTTCACAAGCAACCATTAATGATTTCACTTTACTCTTCACATCAGCCACCTGAGATTTGCTGGCTAATGGCCCCATGCGCACCCCTTCAGTAGCAGGATTACCAATGCGCGTTTCACTCAATCTTTTTTTAAGTGCGGAGACAACAGCTTCCGTTAAATTTTCAGGAACAATAGTTCGCCTGATTGCCGTACATTTTTGTCCTGATTTTGCTGTCATTTCACGAGAAACCTCTTTGATAAAAAGCTTAAATTCTTCTGTTTCAGGTGTGGCATCAGGACCAAGAATACAGCAATTCAATGAATCGGCTTCCATCGTAAACCTTACTGAGTTTTCTACAATAGCTGGGGATTGTTTAAGCATCCTACCCGTATCGGCACTGCCGGTAAATGTTACCACGTCCTGGCAGTTAACATGGCTCAATATATCACCTGCACTGCCACAAATTAACTGCAGTGCTCCATCGGGTAAAATACCGGAAGCTATTATTTCCTTCACCATCAGTTCTGTTAAATATGAAGTGGCAGAGGCGGGTTTTATAATAGCAGGCATTCCTCCAATTATAGTAGGGGCCAATTTCTCCAACATACCCCAACATGGAAAATTAAACGCGTTGATATGTATAGCAACCCCCTCTAAAGGAACACAAATATGTTGGCCAATAAAGCTGCCGTTTTTTGATAGAGGTTCAATATTTCCTTCAACAAGAAAGGGTTGATCAGGAAGTTCTCGTCTTCCCTTGCCGGCATAGGCAAAAAGGGTTCCTATGCCGCCTTCAATGTCAATCCAAGAGTCGTTTCTTGTGGCTCCTGTTGCTGCTGAAAGAGCATAAAACAATTCCTTTTTTTCCATGAGGTAAAACGCTAGTGCTTTTAACATTCGCGATCTTTCATGAAAGGTCATTGAGCGTAGTGCGGGTCCACCTATGGTACGTCCATAATCCAACATGGCTTTAAAATCTAGGCCCTGCGATGTTGCCTCTCCTATGCTTTCGCCTGTAACGGCATGAAAAAGTTCAACACCTTTTCCGGCACCTTCCACCCATTTTCCGGCAGCAAAATTTTTTAATTTCATATAATGATTTAAAACACGATGTCTCATGTTGTGCTTCTGCACAAGAGCCATAGTTTGTGTAATAGTAACTGAAGATTTAGGGTATGAAAATATACATTTCCCAAGTAACTCAACAGCAATGAATGCAGAATGTTTTAACGTGCCGATGTGTAAAAACAGAAGGCATTTTAATCAGAGCCACAACAAAAGGTGATTAGTGATTAGTCTTTCCAGTCGGCAATAAAAAGATTGGTATCCCTGCCTCCACCGTTGTTTCTGTTGCTGGAAAAGGCTATTTTCTTTCCGTCAGGCGAAAACATTGGAAAAGCATTAAAAACACTTTGGTCAGTTACCTGCTCAAGGTTGGTCCCATCTGCATTGATAAGATAAAGTTGAAAATCATAACCATGCGTTGATTTGTGATTGGAAGAGAAGATGATCTTTTTGCCATCAGGAGTAAAGAATGGAGCCCAGTTGGCTTTACCTAATTGTGTGATTTGTTTAAGGTCTGATCCATCTGCATTACAGGTGTAAATTTCCATATTAGTTGGTGCCACCAAACCTTGCGTAAGGAGCGTTTTGTATTCAGTGATTTCCTCCTCTGTTTTGGGGCGTGATGCACGAAACACCAATTTTTTACTGTCTGGTGAAAAGAAAGCACCGCCATCATAGCCTAGCCCGAAAGTTATCTGTGTTTGATTTTTTCCATCAATGTCCATTACCCAAAGTTCAAGATCTCCGGTTCGGTCGCTTGTAAAAACTATTTTTTTTCCATCAGGAGATACCGTTCCTTCGGCATCGTATCCTTTTTGATGGGTCAGTTGTTGGGTAACTTTACCGCTAAGGTCGGCCACATAAATGTCATAGGTGTTAAAGATAGGCCACAAATATTTACCGCCTTTTCTAAGGTCACCGGTTTCAGGGCAATTCTCACCGCCTGCATGCGTGCTGGCATACAAAATCTCTTTGTCGCCCGGCATAAAATAAGAACAAGTAGTTCGGCCTTTTCCTGTACTTATCAGTGGAGCTTTA
>JAYTNW010000463.1:0-5084 GCA_043748115.1 Bacteroidota bacterium
CGTGTCATGGCGCGTGGTTTAAGCCCATCGTTTATCCACGACATGCATTGTCCATATACATTTATTTTCCAATCTTCTTTATGGGTTCCTATCCAATCTGAAATTTGCTTTTGAAATTTATCCAATGGCAAAAACCAATTCTTTGTAGGTTTTAATACAGGAGCATTGCCGCTCAGTTTTGATTTCGGATTTATAAGATCCGTTGCGTTTAGTGTGCGTCCACAATTTTCGCATTGATCGCCATAGGCATTTTCATTTCCGCAATTGGGGCATGTGCCTGTTATATAACGATCGGCAAGAAATTGTTTTGCTTCCTCATCATAAAACTGCTGCGTTGTTTCTTCTTGAAAAACTTGCTTATCATACAATGTTTTAAAAAAAGCAGAAGCAGTTTCATGGTGGATTTTTGCAGAAGTTCGGGAATAGTGGTTAAATGAAATACCGAACTCAGCAAAAGAGTCTTTCATCATTTTGTGGTATTTGTCCACCACCTGTTGCGGTGTTATTCCAAGTTGTTTTGCTTTAATGGTAATGGGCACGCCATGCTCATCGCTTCCACAAATAAAAAGAACATCGTCTCCTTTCAAACGAAGGTAGCGCGAGTAAATATCGGCAGGTAAGTAACAGCCGGCAAGGTGGCCAATGTGTACTGGTCCATTGGCATAAGGAAGTGCGGCAGTAATTAAATGTCTCAGCATAAATAAGTTTAACGTTTAAGGGTTAAAGTCTGTGGTTAGAAAGATTATTAAAAAACAATTTTAAACTATAGACTTTAAACTTTAAACCATATTTCTTTGCAAAGATAAAAAACAGTACATGATATTACCTGCACCGCTCCAACCGGGCGACACCATAGCAATTGTTGCTACAGCACGCAAAGTTTCACCTGAGGAAATGCAACCCGCTATTGAGATTTTAAAAAACTGGGGGCTGAAGGTGGTTGCTGGACCTAACCTCTATAAACAACACAAACAGTTTGCTGGATCTGATGTTGAACGTGCAGAAGATTTGCAATGGGCATTGGACAATGTTGCTATTAAAGCAGTCTTATTTGCACGAGGCGGATATGGAACAGTGCGTATAATTGAAGCTATTGATTTTTCTTCTTTTAAAAATAATCCTAAGTGGCTTATCGGATTTAGTGACATCACCGTTTTACATTCGCACATACATTCGCAGTTAGGAGTGGCAACTTTACATGCCCCCATGGCCATTAATTTTGTTAAAACACCTGAGGCTGTTTTAGCAGGACTTAAGCAAATGTTGTTTGGCAATTTTAATAGTGTTTCATGTCCCGCACAATTATTAAACAGAACCGGCAACGCCAAGGGTGTTTTGGTAGGGGGCAATCTTTCATTGTTGTATGCCTTATCGGGCACCCCATCCGATATAAATACCAACGGAAAAATTCTTTTTATAGAAGACCTTGATGAATACCTTTATCACATGGACCGCATGATGATGCAGCTAAAACACGCAGGCAAGCTCAAGAAATTGGCCGGACTGGTGGTGGGTGGAATGTCGGATATGAAAGACAATACCGTTCCTTTCGGAAAAACGGCTGAACAAATTATTGCAGAGCATGTGGCAGAATTCAGCTATCCTGTTTGTTTTGATTTTCCTGCGGGGCATTTGGTTCATAACCACTCCTTAGTTTTTGGGGGTGAAGTTTTTTTAGAGGTGAATGCAGAAACGCGTTTGGATTTTATGCCGCTTGCCTAAAGGAGTTAATATTTTGTTAAAGCATTTTTGAATGCAATATTCATGGAACATAGAAGTTTGAATTTTAAATAAAAACCAAACACTTATACTTATGGAAACTTTTCCCGACCAACAACAACAGCCAAACCAACAACCTTCGCTCTTCGACAAGTTAAATGCATGGATCAAAAACTCCGTGATGGTAAAGCTTTTTAGCATGGGTATTCTCATCCTGCTTTTGCTGATCCCATCAGGAATGATACAAAGTCTTATTTACGAAAGACAAGGCACTCATGATGAAGCACTCAGTGAAATTTCGTCAAAATGGGGATTTGCGCAAACGATTAGCGGCCCAGTTATAAATATTCCATACCAAACAATTTTTACCGATGCGGATGGAAAACGTAAATCGCAGATTACCTATGCTCACTTTTTACCTGAGCAGCTTGATGTAAATGGTACACTGGAAACCGAAATGCGCCATAGAGGAATTTATGAAGCCGTGGTTTATAAATCGGATCTGTCATTGAAAGGAAGTTTTAACTACCCATCGTTTGCAGATTGGAATATTGCCCCTGACGATATTTTGTGGAAAGAAGCATTTCTTTCCTTAGGGTTGTCAGACTTAAGAGGTGTTAAACAGCGTTTATCCGTTAACTGGAATGGAAAGCCTATGGAATTTAATCCTGGCTTGGATAACCAAGATATTCATGAAACTGGAGTTAGTGTTCGCATTCCGTTATCTCCAGAACTGGCAAATGATTCCTTGTCTTTTACGTTTGACCTTCAATTTAAATTAAATGGAAGCAAAGAAATGTACTTCCTTCCCTTTGGTAAAGAAACCAATGTGTACCTAAAATCGCTTTGGAGTAACCCTAGTTTTGACGGAGCCTTTTTACCCGACACCCACCATATATCAGCAGATGGTTTTAATGCCTCCTGGAAAATATTTCACCTCAACAGAAACTATGCGCAGAAGTTCAGAGGGCCCTCTCAATACATCACTGAGTCGTCTTTCGGAGTAAAATTTTTGATCCCGGTTGATAACTACCAAAAAACAAACCGCAGTGCCAAATATGCCATTTTACTCATCACTTTATCCTTTACCGTTTTCTTTTTTATTGAGGTGCTCAACAAGCAATTAATCCATCCATTTCAATATATTTTGGTTGGTGTAGCCCTTTGTCTTTTTTATACTTTATTACTTTCCATTTCTGAATACATCAGCTTCAATGCTGCTTACATTGTTTCTGCAATTGCCATTATTGGTATGGTGGCACTCTATGCCAAAACCATTTTCAAAAATGTTAAACTTACGCTCATATTCACTTCCATTCTGGTGGTGTTATATGCCTTTGTGTTTTCTATTATACAGTTGCAAGATTTTGCATTACTCATTGGTAGTATAGGCTTGTTTGTTGTGTTGGCATTGGTCATGTATTTATCCAGAAAAATAAACTGGTATGGAACGGAAAAAAGGCAATGAGGAGCTGAGCGCGCACTACCAGCTTGGTAAAACGGGTGAGGAGTTGGCCGTAAAGTTTCTGGTGAAAAAAGGCTATGATATTTTGCATCGCAACTGGCGTTTCGGAAAACTAGAGATTGACATTGTTGCCCGCAAAGGAAATACGCTGTGCATAGTGGAAGTAAAAGCGCGTACCGGTGATTTTTTTGGTGAGCCTGAAGAGGGTGTGACCAAGGCAAAAGAAAAATTTTTAGCAACAGCTGCTGATCATTACATCCAATCCAAAGACCTAGATGTGGAGGTGCGTTTTGATATTATTTCTATTGTGTTTTTTAAAGGCAGGCACGAACTTAAAATGATAGAGGATGCCTTTTATCCTTACATGTAAGGCGTGGCATTTTTAAACTACAGGCGTTCTTCATAGGGAAATAAGCCTATCTTTGCATCTGAGTTTGAAAATTAAAATATGACAACTATTCAAAAACTAAGTACTGTTGCCGTTATCTGCCTCAGCACATTAAGCACTTTTGCACAAACCAACAACTATTACAACACCGTGGAGCAACGTAAAATTGAAGTAACCGGCAGTGCCGAAATGGAAGTGATCCCTGATGAGATATATGTAAACATTACCGTTCAGGAATACACTGATAATAACAAGAAAAAAGTAGATATTAATGAGGTAAGAAAACAGTTTCTTACAGCCACAGAAAAGGCCGGAATTGCCAAAGAGAACATTTCTATACAAGGCATGAATGGATATGACAGAAGTGGCTGGTACTGGCAACGTAAGAAAAAAAATGCACCTGATTTTATTGCTACATCTACTTACATCATCAAGTTTTCGAGCGGAGAGCAAATTGAAAAACTAATGAGCTTGTTGGATGACAGAAGCACACAAAACATGAATGTGGGTGAAACCACTCATAGTAACATAATTGAGTTGCGTAAAAAGGTTAAAATAGAAGCACTGCAGGCAGCCAAGGCAAAAGCAGAATACCTGTGCGCTAGCATTGGCGAAAAGGCAGGAAAAGTGTTGCTGATTAAAGAAATGGATGGAAACAATTATATGCAACCGGTAATGATGGAGCAGCGCATGATGAAATCCAATATGGCCATGGATGGTGGGTTTGAACCATCGGGATTGGAGTTTCAAAAAATGACCATACGCATGGAGATACAGGCGCAATTTTCCATACAATAAAAGCACAACCACAAACAGGAAGATTTAGAGTATAAGTATATGATAAGAAAAAACAGCGGCAGGGGAAGAGACCGGACATCATCAAGCAGGGACAGAGGTGCTGCTGCAGGACGAGGAGAGAAAAAAAGTTTCGGTAAAAAACCGACAGGCAACAGAAAATTTTCTGATGCCAAGCTAAGACGTAGTCCGTCTTCTTTTGGAACTGATGGCGATAGAAAGTTCTCTACTGACCGGAGAGATAAAAGGGACGCAAGCGAGAGGCCATTTACAAGAGATCGCAAACCATACGCTAAACGAGAAGACAATGGAGAGCGTGGTGGCGCAAGAGGTTTTTCGTCAACTAGAGGGGAAAGAAAACCCTATGGTGATAAGCCATTTTCAAAGGAGCGCAAACCTTACGCAAAGGGTGAAGATACAAGAGAACGCGGAAGTTCACGTGGCTATTCCACAGGCAGAGACGAGAAAAGGAGTTTCGGTGATAAGCCTTTTTCTAAAGAGCGTAAGCCTTATTCAAAATTTGAAGACAAAGGGGAACGCACTTCCAGGCCGGCAGGTGGTAAGCGCTATGAGTCTAAGGGAAAAGCATTTGAAAAACCTTCTTTTAAAAGAAGAAGCACCGAAGAGCGCAGTGATCGCGACAATGGTTTTTCGGAGAGAGCCGGAAGATCAGGGAATACACGCAGTAACTCGCGCGTTGTTAAAAGAGAAGACAGG
>JAYTNW010000464.1:0-6349 GCA_043748115.1 Bacteroidota bacterium
AAAAGTAACAGCAGACCTTTTAGAATATGGAAAAGTGCAGCGCGGCTTCATTGGTGTAACGTTGCGCGATATTGATCAGAATTTAGCCGAGAAAAAAGGATTAAAAAAATTAGAAGGTGTATATATTGATGGAGTTGTAAATGGCGGAGCTGGGGAGTCAGCAGGATTGAAACCCGGAGATGTGATCACCAAGGTAGGTGAAACACAAGTTAACTCTTCTAGTCAGTTGCAAGAACAAATTGGACGTTTTGGACCCGGTGATAAAGTAAATATTACAGTAGTTCGCGATAACAGTGAAAAAAACTATGCAATAACCTTGCGTGACAACAGCGGTGGCGAAAAAATCTCAAAGGCGGAACGTTCCGTAAATATGATGGGAGCTGATTTTAACGAGGTAAGCGAAAAAGAAAGAAAGCAACTGGGAATAAATAACGGTGTAAAAATTGAAAACCTTCAGGCGGGCAAGTTAAGATCAGCCGGGATAAGAGAAGGATTTATTATTACTTCCATTGACAATCAGAAAATAGAAAATGCGCAACAGGTTGAGCAAATTTTTTCTGAGAAGAAGGGCGGCATATTAGTTGAAGGAATTTATCCGAATGGCATGAAAGCATATTACGGCTTCGGATTATAAAATATTTTTTTTCATAGGGTTAGTTTTAGGTTACGAAACGGGGATTCAACGAGAATCCCCTTTCGTTTTTTATAGAGGTTTGTATTGGTGCAACTACTTTTTTTTAAAACGTTTTTAAATTTTTCGGCACGCCTCATCAACATTCGTTCCTGAAATGCATTTTAAATTCTTTTTTTTAAAATTTGCTTTTGTGATTTTAATCACGTTAATTTTGTGAGTAACCACATTACGCTAACACACCAACTTATGAGACAACTCCGGATACAAAAATCCATCACCAACAGGGAGAGCCAATCATTGGAAAAGTACTTGCAAGAAATTGGCCGTGAAGGAATGATAACGGCTGAAGAAGAAGCTAGGTTAGCAAGGCAAATAAGAGAAGGGGATGAGCAGGCCTTAAGTAAACTCACCAGAGCCAATCTTCGTTTTGTTGTTTCTGTTGCCAAGCAATATCAAAACCAAGGGTTAAGTTTACCCGATCTTATTAACGAGGGTAATTTGGGATTGATAAAGGCAGCCAGCCGCTTTGATGAAACCCGTGGTTTTAAATTTATTAGTTATGCGGTGTGGTGGATTCGCCAGTCGATTTTGCAAGCCATTGCAGAGCAAGCGCGTATTGTGCGTTTGCCGCTTAACCAAGTGGGTTCTCTTAGACGCATCACCAAAGTGTTTTCAAAATTGGAGCAACAATATGAGCGAGAACCTTCAGCCAATGAAATAGCAGAACTGTTAGAATTGCCGTTAGAAAAAATTGCAGAGTCGTTAAAAACTACGGGCAAGCACATAAGCATGGATGCTCCATTTGCCAACAGCGAAGATGGAACCTTACTGGATGTACTTGAGAATGCTGATGCTCCGGATGCAGATATGCTTTTAATGAACGAGTCGTTAAAAATGGAAATTGACCGTTCCCTAAGCACATTAACAGAGCGGGAACGGGATGTGATTAAATTATTTTTCGGTTTGGGAGAAATACACAATTTTACTTTGGATGAAATAGGCGCGAAATTCGACCTTACACGTGAGCGGGTGAGACAGATCAAAGAAAAAGCATTAAGGAGGCTTAGGACCCAAGCCCGTAATAAATTATTGAAATCATACCTCGGTTAATTTTAATTTTAAGTTTTTACATCCGAAGTTAATTTTTCACACAGCATAAGTAAGGTTTCGCCAAAAATCGGATTGACTTTTGACCGCAGAGGCTTATATTTGCCGCACATAAAAAACTATCTTTCATCTTATAAATTCGAAACTTTATTATGTCAGCATCAACAATCAGGGAAGTAAACTATGAAGGCGATTTGCAAGAATGGATAAAAGCCGAGAAGGCAGCCATTGAATTGATCCATATCACAGGTAGCTTGTGGTTCGACAAGTCTGTTGAATTGGTTATTTTTCGTAATCAGTTAGTGGATAGAAGTGCCAGTCAAATTTTAAATCTGCATCAGTATGCCAAAGAAATCGTGAAAAAACCAGTTTCGGTTTTTGACTCATTGGCTATTGCTAAAGAACTTATGCAAGTTGATTTGGCTCCTTCGCGTTTAGACCTTGGGCGTCTTGCCCATGAGTGGTTGGTAGAGAAAGACAAATATGGAACTGTAGCCAAATTTGTTGGCGACAAACTAAAGGAGTTTATTGGACAAAACAAGCGCAAGCTTACTCCCAAAGATGTGGTGCTATATGGTTTTGGGCGTATTGGGCGTATCCTCGCGCGTGAATTAATTATTCAAGCCGGTAAAGGGGAGCAGTTGCGTTTACGCGCCATTGTTACCCGCGATAAAAGTGATGCCGACATCATTAAACGTGCTGATCTTTTAAGAACGGATAGCGTACATGGGCCGTTCCCCGGCACAGTGATTGAAGATGTTGCGAATAGGGCATTGATTATTAATGGCCACACCGTGCATATGATTTCCGCGAAAAACCCTGAAGAAATTGATTACACTAAATATGGACTTGAAAATGCATTGTTAATAGACAATACCGGTGTAGCCCGTGATAGAGAGGGTTTGAGCAAACATCTGCTTGCAAAAGGAGTAGAGAAGGTGTTGCTTACCGCTCCCGGAAAAGGCGATATTCCCAATGTTGTTTATGGAATTAACCAAACACAACATGCAGCCGATGAAAAAATATTTTCGGCAGCATCATGTACAACAAATGCTATTGTTCCAGTGCTAGCGGTAATAAATAAAACATTGGGTATTGAGCGTGGACATATTGAAACAATTCACTCTTACACCAACGATCAAAATTTGCTGGATAACTATCACGCTAAATACCGTAGGGGACGTTCTGCTGCCATGAATATGGTGATAACAGAAACAGGTGCAGACAAAGCCGTTTCTAAAGCGTTGCCTGAATTGTCTGGTAAAATAACTGGAAACTCAGTTCGCGTACCCACCCCAAATGTTTCACTTGCAATCCTCAATTTAACTCTCAATAAAACTTCTGAAAAAGATACTATCAATGAAATTTTAAGAGAAGCAGCTTTAAAAGGGGAACTAATAGAGCAAATACAATACTCCTATAATAATGAATTAGTGAGTACTGATTTGGTTGGAAACCCTTGCGCCAGCATTGTTGACAGCCCTGCCACTATTGTAAGCAAGGATGGGAAAACAGCAGTGCTCTATGTTTGGTATGATAACGAATACGGGTATAGTCGCCAGGTAGTTCGTTTCTCTAAGCACTTGTCAAATGTTATCAGACTAACATATTATTAAAATCATTTTTTAAATAATAAAAAAGTCTTGCTTATTAGTTAAGCAAGACTTTTTTTATTTGTACAAGTTGTTAAAACCTTAAAACGATCCTTATCCTTTTTTCAAAACCCCAATTGTTTCAGAAGGGTTAGCTGATGAAAAAACAGTGTTGCCTGCCACAAGCACATCGGCTCCGGCAGCAATTAATTTTTTATAGTTTTTAAAATCAACACCACCATCAATCTCTATTAACACTTTAGCATTGTGCAAGGTTATCAATTGTTTTAGTTCAGCAATTTTTCGATAGGTATTCTCTATAAATGATTGTCCACCAAAACCGGGGTTTACGCTCATTAAGCACACCAGGTCAATATCCATAATAATATCGCTAAGCGAAGCAATGGGAGTGTGCGGGTTAATGGCTACACCAGCTTTCATGCCTTCAGCTTTTATCAGTTGAACGCTGCGGTGAAGGTGAACGGATGCTTCCATGTGAATAGATAAAATATCTGCTCCAGCTTCTTTAAAGTTTTTAATGTAGCGTTCGGGTTCTACAATCATCAAATGAACATCCAACGGTTTTTTTGCATGTTTTTTAATGGCCTTTACCACCGGCAACCCAAATGATATATTCGGCACAAAAACACCATCCATTACGTCAACATGAAAATAATCAGCAGCGCTGTTGTTAATCATTTCTATATCGCGTTGCAGGTTGGCAAAGTCTGCCGAGAGGATGGAAGGAGCTACGTAATGCATGTGAGAATAATTTAATGCCTCTAAATTAGGTAAACGCATTAACCTGAAAAAGATGGGCAATAAAAAAAGGGCATTAAGCCCTTTCTTCAGAAATTCAACTAACTACAATTTTTATTAATTCATTTTACTGGGAACAACCATTTTAAATTCAGGTATTTTCACATAAAACAATTTGGCATCTGATTTACGTTCCATAAGGTAGGTGCCATACATTTTACCAATTTCAGTGTTTAAGTTGCATCCAGAAACGTATTTGTACTGCTCGCCCGGGTTTAAAATAGGTTGCTCACCCACAACACCTTCACCTTCCACTTCCCGTCTTCCATTGTCGCTATCAACAATGTACCAGTGTCTGCGCTTTACTTTATGGTTTCGTCACTTTCGTTAACAATGCTAATACGATAGGCAAAAACATAGTGGTGTTGAGCAGGATTTGAATGGGTAGGCTGATAAAAAGTTTCCACGGTAACCTTTATCCCTGCTGTAACTTCTGTGAACATAATCATATCGTTATTCATTATGAGTATAAAATTACTATGCCAACACGATTATAAACGTTTTATTTGATAAATGGGTTTTTTTATGGGGTGAAAGTTATCCACAGCCATGCAGACGATTTTTTAAAGCCTTTTAAATGATAGCAAATTAAAAAACAATTCACCTTTTTTATTACATGGCTATGACGAAGTGGGGAGTACCGTTTTTACGAAATAAAATTACCTGTTTGAAACAAATCTTCTAGCCGCCACTAATTTTTCGAAACGCACATTAAGGGGCTTGTGATAAATTAATATCCAATATGCATTTTCTGTTTCATAGTGATTTCCTTCCAGCCACGACTCATCTCCATAGGATGTACCATCTTTTACAAATACATATTCATAATTGTAATACCCTTGCTTTAAAAATAAATTGGCCGAATAGGATTTAGCATCTTCATCGTATTTCATTTTAGCTTCGTTAGAAAATTCCCAGTTGGTCAGTTCCCCAAAAATATAAATGTTGCCGTCTTTAACAGGCTCTTTGTAATCAAGAGAAAAGTAGGTAGTGGTGTAGTCGGCATCCAAATCGGAGTTGCTTCCATTGTAGGTTTTTACCTCATATTTTCCGTTGATGTCGTTATCAGATGAGTAGCGGCTAAAATAGCGTACCTTATCAGGATAAAGATAAACATCAGTACCCTCATCATGCTTTGTGATGTTGCGAACAAACTCTGTTTCATACTGAAGGCTTCTGGTATCAAATCTTCTGAATTCATTACCTCCGTTAAAGTTATTCTCCTCGTCATAGTTGTACTCAAGAAGTTTGTCTTTAACGAATATGGGTTTCAGGTTTTCAATGCTGTTATCCCACCTAAAATTTTGTAGAATTTTCACTTTGAGGTCGCCAAACGGATTCGGAACAGAATAGTTCCCTGTATAAATTTCGAAATCTACTTCCTGTTTTTGCTGACGAAATTCTGCTGAGGTAGCTGCATGTACATTGGCTTTAACATCAACCAGTGTTTCATAAACCAAGAAACGTTTGGTGATTACAACACTATCAGGATCATTATTAAGGTAAACTTTTAAAATATAATTTCCTGACACGAGAGGGCGCATTTGTTCATTTGGGAAAACCAGTTGGTAATGGGTAAAATGTTGCAACGTGTTAAAGGAGTAACGGTATTCTGTTATCCTGTCTTCGTAAAAACCATACAGGTAGGTTGATTGTGTAATGTCAGAAGGCTTCCAAGATGCATCACAGTGAATAAAGGTGTACCAATAATCTTTGTTGTCGCCATCAAGGTCATCAAACCTTAGTTTAAGTTGCGCTCCGGAATTTAACTCCAGTACAGGTTCACTCAGGGGCAATGCAGCGCCTTCTAGTTTTACCGTTTTAATATTGGCACGGTAAATAAAGTCTGCATAACGCATGTAAGAGTTGTTAAAATAATCGGTACTATCAGCCGAGGCGTGCGAACCAACAAACAACAGCAGTAGTAATACTCGAATGGTTTGCGATAAAAGGAAATTGGTTGTTAACGATGATCTCATGCCTGTTGGTATAGTATTATTCGCTAAGTTCCATCAGTTGCATATAGCTGTCTTCCCATTGCGCATGCAGCTCGTTGTACTCTTTTTCGATTTTGTTGTACGATGATTGCATTTTTTTCATCTGATCAGGATTGCTATAGTTTTTTTCATCAGACAATTGAGTCAAGGCCTCTTCTCTTGAACTTTTAAGTACCTCCAACTGAGACTCCAGTTTTTTA
>JAYTNW010000465.1:0-7114 GCA_043748115.1 Bacteroidota bacterium
GTGAGTAAGAGGCCGATCCTCTCAATAAAATAAAAAATAGGATCAGCAGTATTTTAATGTTTTTCATGATAGGATGGTAGCCCGTTTTAGGGTTAACAAACTTATATAAAAAACACCATTGTCGGAAGTGCAGTTTTCGCCAGAGGCACCTCACACATCATAAGCCTGTTATTGCTTTACCCGAACCGATGCTCTGATTTACTCAATTCTTCAGGAGAAAGAGTTTTAAAGTATTCGTAAGTTCGTTTTAATCCTTCCTGCCGTGAAATTTTCGGCTCCCAATTTAAAATTTCTTTGGCGCGGGTTATGTCAGGTTGCCGTTGTTTAGGATCATCCTGTGGAAGGGGTTTGTAAATAATTTTTTGTTGGGTGCCTGTTAAGCTTATAATTTCTTCTGCAAATTGCTTGATGGTAATTTCAACCGGATTGCCAATGTTTACCGGCAAATGATAATCACTCATGAGGAGCCTATAAATTCCTTCAACCAAATCGTCCACATAGCAAAAAGAACGTGTTTGGCTGCCATCACCAAAAACTGTAATGTCTTCTCCTCTCAATGCCTGTCCCACAAAAGCAGGAAGAGCACGCCCGTCATTCAGTCGCATACGAGGGCCATAGGTATTAAAAATGCGAACAATACGTGTTTCTAATTTATGAAAGGTATGATAAGCCATGGTAATTGCTTCCTGAAAACGTTTGGCTTCGTCATAAACACCGCGAGGGCCTATGGGGTTTACGTTTCCCCAATAATCTTCGTTTTGCGGATGAACCAGCGGATCCCCATAAACTTCGGAGGTAGATGCCACTAAAATGCGGGCATTTTTCGCTTTGGCAAAACCTAATAAATTGTGGGTACCCAGCGAGCTTACCTTTAAGGTTTGAATAGGAATTTTCAAGTAATCAATAGGGCTTGCCGGAGAGGCGAAATGCAAAACATAATCAACGTTGCCAGGAATATGTACAAACTTAGAAACATCGTGATGGTAAAAATCGAACTGTGATACTTTTAGAAGGTGTTCTATATTTTTTAGATCTCCGGTAATGAGGTTGTCCATTCCCACTACAGCATAACCTTCTTTAATAAAACGATCACAGAGGTGTGACCCTAAAAAACCTGCAGCGCCTGTAATGAGAATACGTTTCATAGTTTTAAGTGGTGATTGTAATTGGGTTATTGAATATTGTTGAAGTTTATTATCTGAATTTCTATCACTATTTACTGCAACTGCTCAACGACTACTTCTTTTCTCCTACCACATCTCTTCCCACACTGCTGTAATAGTAACCCAGTTCTTGCATTTTCTGCGGGTCATAAAGATTTCTACCATCAAAAACGACCTTGTTTTTTAATAACTGGTTAATGCGTTCAAACTGCGGTGTGCGGAAAACACTCCATTCTGTAGCAATAAGTAAAGCATCAGCATCCGTTAGCGCATCGTATTCATCGGTAGCAAATTCTATGGCATCGCCCAACTGCTTTTTTACGTTATTCATTGCTTCAGGGTCAAACGCCTTTACTGTTGCGCCTGCCTTTAATAGTTCTTCTATAATGTAAAGTGCCGGAGCTTCCCTTATATCGTCAGTATCGGGCTTAAATGCCAATCCCCAAAGAGCGAATTTCTTTCCCTTGAGATCGTTGCCGAAATAAGTCTTTACTTTTTCTGATAATGTTGTTTTCTGTAATTCATTAACAGCCATTACTGACTGTAAAATTTTAAAGTCGTAGTTATACTGTCGGGCAGTGTGCTCAAGCGCCTGCACATCTTTTGGGAAACAGCTTCCGCCATACCCAATACCGGCAAAAAGAAAACGCTTACCTATCCTATCATCGGAGCCTATACCAATACGAATGGAATCAACATTAGCGCCCACCTTCTCGCAAAGGTTGGCAATTTCATTCATGAAGGTAATTTTAGTTGCTAGAAAAGCATTGGCTGCATACTTCGTCATTTCGGCACTACGCTCATCCATAAAATAAATGGGGTTACCTTGTCTCACGAACGGAGCATATAGATCTCCCATAATTTTTTTTGCTTTATCAGAGCGAGTACCTATTACAACACGATCAGGTTTCATAAAATCATCAACAGCAAAACCTTCACGCAAAAACTCCGGATTGGAAAGAACATCAAAATCCACCTTGCATTTTTTAGCAATGGCGTTGTGAACTTTTTCTGCCGTACCCACCGGAACAGTGCTTTTGTTGATCACAATTTTATACTCATCAATCAATTCGCCAAGTGTTTCGGCAACACCTAAAACAAATGAAAGATCGGCAGCACCGTCACCTCCTGGAGGTGTAGGTAAGGCAAGAAAAATGATGCTTGATTTTTTTACAGCTTCTGTTAAATCAGTTGTAAAAGACAAGCGGTTTTGTTTGATGTTACGTTCAAAAAGTGAATCGAGGTGTGGTTCATAAATAGGTATTTTACCCTGCCTCATTTTTTCCACCTTGACCTTATCTATGTCCACACAAATTACTTGGTTGCCCATTTCGGCAAAACAAGTTCCTGTTACCAGGCCTACATATCCGGTTCCTACTACAGCAATATTCATAAGGTAATGTACAAATTAAGATTTTTAACTAAAGCTTTGAAAATTATTTGCAGAATTCCAGCACTGCGCTGGAGATGTATTTTAGTTGTTCCTCATCCATTTCAGTATGAATGGGCAGTGACAATACGTTGGCGCACAGTTTTTCTGTTACCGGAAAATCTGCTTCTGTATAGCGCGGATCGCCATAAGCCTTTTGTTTATATAAAGGAATGGGATAATAAATCATGGCAGGAATTTCTTTACTGGCCAGGTATTCACGCAGTGCATTGCGGTCAACCCCGTTAAGCACCATGGTGTACTGATGAAAAACATGCGTAGATTTTGGCTCACGCACCGGAATGGTAATTTTACTGTTACCCTTAAAGGCATTGTCATAATGCGCAGCCACAATGTTGCGGGCATCAGCGTAATTATTTAAATGGCGTAATTTAATTCTCAAGATAGCTGCTTGTAAGCTATCTAATCTGGAGTTTACACCCACTTCATCATGCACATATTGAACCGATTGACCGTGATTAGCCACCATGCGCAGTTTTTTAGCCAACTCATCATCGTTGGTAAAAATAGCTCCACCATCGCCCATACAACCCAGGTTTTTACTTGGGAAAAAGGATGTGCAGCCAATGGTACCCATGGTTCCGGCCTTTTGCTTCCTGCCATCAGAAAAAGTATAGTCGGAGCCAATGGCCTGTGCCGTATCTTCAATTACGTAAAGGTTATGTTTTTTAGCTATGGCTTGCACGCTCTCCATGTCAGCACACTGCCCAAAAAGATGCACGGGCACTATGGCTTTTGTTTTAGGTGTAATGGCCTTCACTATGGCATTGGGATCAATGTTAAATGTACCAGGAATAACATCCACGAGCACCGGTTTTAATTTTAAAAGAGCAATCACCTCGGCCGTAGCTACATAGGTAAAACTTGCAGTGATCACTTCATCTCCCGGTTGCAGCCCCAAAGCCATCATAGCAATCTGCAGCGCATCAGTTCCGTTGGCACAATTGATTACATGTTTTGCACCCAGATAAGCTTCTAGTTCAGCCTGAAATGCTTTCACTTCCGGTCCGTTTATAAAAGCTGAAGATGCAACCGTATCAAGGATTGCTTTATCTACTTCTGGCTTTATTTTTTCGTATTGGCTGACTAAGTCAACCATATGTAACTTACGCATTTTACACTTTTTTTTGAGGGTGCGAAGATAATGAGTTTGAAGTCGCTAGGCAAGCATAAGTAGCACAGGCACTAATGCGGTGAAACCAAAATCAACTTCTTCCTAAAAAGCAATATTATCTATAAGCCGCACGGTGCTGGTGTTAACAGCAATGCATGCACGACTATTTGTTGTATCAGCCCAATCATTAATGGGTTGCAAGGTAAGCGCATCCACAATTTCAAAATACTCCACTTTAAAAGGTTGTGTTTTATTTATTTGGCTTATCACCTGATCTTTTATGCTGTTTACACTATAAACACCTTTCCATTTCCGGGCCTCCATCATACATTTATATATAATAGGCGCGTTTTCTCTTTCAAGGGCAGTGAGTCTTAAATTTCGTGAACTCATGGCCAGCCCATCCGTTTCTCTAATAGTTGGGCACCCTATTATGTTGAGCTGCGGGTGAAGCCGTTGTGCCATAAAACGTATTACGGCCAGCTGCTGAAAGTCCTTTTCCCCAAAATAAGCACACGAGGGGTTTACTATATTAAAAAGTTTGTCCACAACGGTTATCACACCTTTAAAATGACCGGGACGAAAAGCTCCTTCCATGACTGACTCGAGTGCTCCAAGGTCAAAATCAAGGGTTTTTTCATTGGGCTCATACATTTCCTCTACGGCAGGCATAAAAAGCACATCGCAGCCAGCAACAGTAAGCATAGCCATGTCCTTTTCCGGCATTCGAGGATACTTTTTAAGGTCTTCCGGATTGTTAAATTGTGTAGGGTTTACAAAAATACTGGCTACGGCAACATCGTTTTCTGACTTTGCCCGCTTCACCAATTCCAAATGCCCCTCGTGTAAGGCACCCATGGTGGGCACAAAACCAATTGTTTTTCCCTGTTTCAACAACTCTAGGTTGAAGTGTGCAGCTTCGCTTTTGGTGGTAAATAAGTGCATATAAGTTTAACAAGCGCAATTATACTTTAAAAAAACATGCGCGAATCACTGCTGTTTAGGCTGCTTATCAGGCCTTTGACTTATTTGGCTCTTTTATTTTGACGGATGAAAGGGAATTTTTATATATTTTTGCATCCTCAAACTCAGAGCCTAATAAAATATATATTGATGAAGAAGACCAAAGTACTGTTTATTTCGCAAGAAATATTTCCTTATTTAGAGAAGTCGCACATTGGCAACATTGCCCGTTTCCTACCACAGGGAACTCAGGAAAAAGGAAAAGAAATAAGGACATTTATGCCCCGCTTTGGCGTTGTAAATGAACGCAGAAACCAGTTACACGAAGTTATTCGTCTTTCAGGAATGAACCTTATTATTGATGACAGTGATCATCCTTTAATTATAAAAGTAGCCAGCATTCAGTCAGCCCGTATGCAGGTTTATTTTATTGACAATGAAGAGTATTTTCAACGTAAGTTCACTACACGCGATGTTAAGGACAAATTTTTTAAGGACAATGACGACCGCACCATTTTCTTTTGCAGAGGGGTGTTGGAAACGGTTAAAAAATTAGGCTGGGCTCCCGACATTATTCACTGCCATGGCTGGATGACTAGTTTAATACCGGTATTTGTAAAAACGGCCTACAAAGAAGATCCAATATTCCGCAATTCACGCGTGGTATATTCTGTTTACGATGATGATTTTTCTGAATCGTTTGCTGACAATTACACCAAGAAATTTGCTATGGAAGGTATTTCCGCTGCAGATGTAAAGGAAATGAAAATAGCAAATTACGAGTCCATTACCATTGCCGCCATCAGCAAATCAGACGCTGTGATCAAAGGATCAGAGAAGCTAAATGCCAAGGTAGAAGGCCACATCAAAAAATCAGGCAAAATGGTTTTGCCATACCAATCGCCCGAAACCTACGTTGAAGCTTACAACACTTTTTATGATGAGATCATGGAAGAAATTTCTGTGGAGGCCTGATCCTAAAAGTTGAAAACGGTTACTGTTTATTTTAAATTTTAAACCACCATTATTTATATGCATAAAATATTTTTTGGTGCATTGTTATTGGTTCTTACAACACTTTTTTCCTGTAATGAACCTGACACTGTAGGTCTGGATGTTTTACCAGGCTCGGATACGCTCCAAGCTGAGTTTTTGGACACCCTCACCATTAACCTTGAATCGCAAACAGAGGACAGCGTGCGCTCCGATGCAGGTCTTGCTAGAGCTGTAGGTGCTTACAGTTTTTTAATTGGCCAATATCTGGATCCCGTTTTTGGCGGCTCCTCTGCTTCATTTTACACCCAAATGATACCTTCAGGCTCGGCACCCGACCTTACCGGGGCAACATATGACTCCATTTCTTTGCAACTTGCTTATGTGAGCGCTTATGGCGACACAAACGCCACCCAGGTTTTTGAAGTGTATGAAATGAACGAAGCTTTGTTGGATGATTCTTCCTATTTCTCCAACAAAACATTTTCTCTTGCATCACAAATTGGAACCTCTGCAGCGTTTTCTGTTAATGACATAAAGGATAGCATAACAGTGGATACAGCTTCTGCCAAATTGGCCCCACGGCTTCGCATAAAATTAGATGACATTTTCGGCCAGCGTATTTTTAATAATGCCTCTACTTATTTAACCTCACCAACAACCTTTAAGGAGAATGTTAAAGGTTTTTATTTTAAGCCCATTACACCCAACGCAGCAGTGGTTACCTTTAGAACCAACACTACAGCATCGCGAATGACTTTATATTACAGAAAACCTGGTAATACCACTCCTGATTCCATTCCTTTTTATTTTTCAACAGATGATGTGCAGCACCTAAATTCTTTTAGCCATGACTATTCAACTGCAACCTTTAACACCGCGCCCGGAGAGTTGATTTACGTGCAAGGCATGGCTGGTAAAAAAGCCAAGATTACCATACCTTATTTAATTGCACTTCAATCATTGGGGCCTATTGCCATTAGCAAAGCAGAACTGGTACTTTACACAGAGCCAAATTCAACAAGCGTTTACACTGCCTTGCCAAAATTAAACCTATTTGCATTAGATGTGGATGGCAATTTAACACTCACCCCTGACCAATCCCGATCCAGTTCCGTTTTTGGCGGATCATTAATAGATGGAGAGTACCGCTTTAATATTGCACAATATGTGCAACAAATTTTATATGGTAAACGTACAGACTACGGCCTCTCATTATCAGCAACTGCATCTTACCAATACCCTAACCGGACAATATTAGCAGGACCAGGCTATAATGGAAGCCCGATTTACAAAATGAAACTTCAAATTACATACACAAAATTAAAACCATAACATCATGTGCGGAATAGTTGCCTACATTGGACATCGTGAAGCATACCCTATAGTTATTAAAGGGCTTCAGCGATTGGAATACCGCGGTTACGACAG
>JAYTNW010000466.1:0-3702 GCA_043748115.1 Bacteroidota bacterium
GCAGGCATCAGCAAAAAGAAACACTCGATTAATATTAGCTCATTTTACGAAAAAGGAGAAAACAACTTTACCTATTCCAACAGAGCAATGCCCGGCAGCCCTGAGTTAAAACAAACAAATAACAAACTCTGGCAAAAAGGAATTCTTGCCTCTTACTTCTTTACACCATCAATCTCGCAAACATTATCCGCACATGTTTGGGTGCAAGATAATTATCGCCAAAACCCACCCACCCTCACCACTTCAGGAAGTATGGCATGGCAAAAAGATGCAGCGCGCAGGTTGGTGGTTGATTTCGAAAAAAGAAAAAAAAGCACAATCTATTCTGCTAAAGCAGCTTTCTTGAATGAAGCACTGAATTACCATGACCAGTTGATTAGCCTTCACTCCCTCTCTGATATTAATACACTTATCTTGTCTGTTGGCGCTGAAACATTAAATAAAAAACGTTGGGGCTTTAAGGGGGGGATTTCCAACTCTTACTTGAAGGCATTTGCAAGTGAGTACAAACAAAATCGCTATCAAAACAGGCTTACAGCATTTACGCAGTTAAGCTGGAAAAACAAATCATCGTCAGTGTTTTTGTTCACTAATCTAGAAGCACAGGCTGTTGATGAAAGTGTAAATCCTCTTAATTTTTCAGCACGTTCAAAAACAAAACTGACAAACAATTTTTATTGGTCGGCCCAGTTTTCTAAAACCAACAGGCAGCCCACACTAAACGATCTTTATTGGGTTCCCGGAGGCAACACAAACCTTCTGCCTGAAGATGCCTATTGTTTTGCAACCGGATTGCAGTATGAGAATAAATTAAACCCCGCCTTTGAAAAACACTTTGAATTTAATTTGTTTCATAAAAACATCAACAACTGGATCCAATGGCTTCCTGGAAGTTCAGGAGTTTGGCAGCCTGTAAATATTTATCGTGTAAAAACCCGTGGTGGAGAGCTCACGGCAAAAACAGCTTTTAAAATCAAAAAGTTGTCCATTGCAATAAGTGCCGGTGGCAACTATATCAGAGCCACGCGTAATGAAGACGACAACAGCCCACTTAACAAAAAACAATTAATCTACGTTCCTGAATTAAGCGGAAATACCTCACTCGTAGCAGCCTTCAAGAACTCGACTTTGCATTTCAACTGTGCGTTAAAAGGAAAGCGTTATACTACATCAGATAATAATCAGTATCTGAATCCGCTCTTTTTGGCCAATTGTTCAATACAGCAGCAATTCCGTTTTGGCAACAACAACTTGTGCTCCTTGCGTTTTACAGTTAACAATATTTTAAACAAAAATTATGAAACCATCATTTATCGCCCCATGCCAGGCCGCTTTTATGAAATTACCTTACAACTTTATTTGTCATCAATCAAAAACTAATATATAAATGAAACAAATCAAAATGCTGGCCAAGTCAGCAACCTTAGTAGTTACTTCGTTAATGCTGTTGTCATCCTGCAAAAAAGATAACAACGACAACACTGTTGTTACTGCAGATGTGCTGGTATCATGCGAAGGTCCATTTGGAAGTGGAACAGGCACCATCAGCAAAATTAGCCTTGACAGCAATGCTGTTCAAAACAATGCATTTGAAACCGCTAATGGTTTCCCACTTGGAAATATTGTGCAATCTGTTTCCGTTTTCAACGACCGCGCTTACATTGTTGTTAATAATGCACACAAAGTGGAAGTTGCAACGGCTTCTACTTTAACAAGTGTAGGTCGTATTACAGGGCTGGTGTACCCACGAAGTTTTCTTGGGATTTCTGAGCAAAAAGGATACATTACCATGTGGGGATCTACTGGTGGTAAAGTGATGGTAATAGATCTTACAACGCTACAGGTTACTGATTCCATTCCATGTGGATATGGTTCAGAAAGTATGATTAAAAAAGGGAAGTTTGTATATGTAACCAACGCTGGCGACTTTATCAACTCTGATAACACTGTTACTGTTATTGATTCTGAAACGGATGAAGTGGAAACAACAATTACAGTGGGTAAAAATAGCACCGGCATTGTTCAGGACAATGATGGCAAATTGTGGGTGTTATGTAACGGCACTTTCGGTTCGCTTGACGGTTCTTTGGTTCGCATTAGCACAACAAGCAATACTGCAGATCTTACCATTCCTATTAACCTTGACAGCTATCAGGCAAGGCTTACGATTAATAAAGCCAAAAATAAATTATTCTTCTCTGTGGGCGATAAAACGTTTGCTCATTCGATCAGTTCAACCACTTTTGACAACAATGCATTTATACCCCGTGGTTTTTATGCAGTGGCCATTGACCCTAACAGCGACATTCTTTATTGTGCAGATGCAAAAGATTTTATATCGGATGGAACCGTCATTCGATACGATCTTACTACCACAGTTGCTATTGATTCTTTTCAAACAGGATTGATACCCGGCAATTTCTTTTTTAATTAAGGATAGGCGTTGCCCATTAAATAAACCCGGTAGATAAACTATCGGGTTTTTTTGTTATCAGCAAAAAACGTCCATGGTTTAGTTAAAAAACTTTAGTTGGTTGGTGATTTGTTTTGATGTTGCAGATGGGATATTGAGACATCTCGAAACCGATTTAGCGAAGAAGACAAGCCAGCGTTTCGAGAATTCCTTACAAGTGAAGCTTTTGCTTTTTGCGTTGTAAAAAAAATGTTTGCTAACAACCTTCCAATGCGCCACATACATGGGTCATGGACTTCATTCCTTTAAAAGAAAGTGGCAGGTTCGTGTTTAATGGCATAAGCAGAACGAATTAGCTAGAATGGTGAAAGCGCATCCAAAAGCAGTTCAAGAAGTAGGTTTGTACGCAATGAAATCATAAAGCAATAGCATTACAATTGTTACAATAGGTTTCATGCATTGGCCTATTTCAACTGATTGAAGGCATCGGTATTCAAACCCTTGAGCCATTAACGAAGTGTTAATTGTAGCATAACAAGGAACTATTATCCTTAGATATATTCTTGAACAATTTAACCCTCTCCAATGGATATAAAGATTTACTATCCGGTTGCCCTAGTCGGCTACCTCATCATCTGATGTTGTCTCTTTCTATTCATAAAGTGCCCTGCCTTGTGTTGGCTTTTCATGGAAAACATTGTCTTCAACTTTAACTCTTGCAACAAGCAAGCATCACTTCATTCAATACCTGTTTTTCTACTTTAATTTTCAATTGCCTCTACTCCATTTGGATTTATCATTTGAACAAAACACCACAAAAAACAAGAGCGGCAGTTCTTTCGAACTGCCGCTCCCGCTAAAAATTTAATGTGGTACGCTGATATTACTCAACAATCACTCTCACCTGCTCTTTGCCATATGCACTTTGTACTTCTAGTACATAAGGGCCTTTGGCTACTTTGCTTAGGTCAAGTTGTTGATAGTTCAACCCATCCATATTTGAAGTACTCTGACTCATTACCACTCTGCCAGCAAGATCAGTCACGTTTATTTGTGAGTTACCTTTTACTGCAGTGTATCTGATGTTAAAGATACCGGTACTTGGATTTGGAGATACTGATAATTGAGTTGTTTCAGACAACGCTGTTCTGCAGGTACTGCTCCAGGTACTTGACCTTGTTGCTGAACCGCAAGCATTGGTTGCTGTTACATTTACATTACCACTACCTGTAACCCAGTCAAGATTTAACTGATTTGAATTACCACCACCACTTTGGTATGTAGCAACT
>JAYTNW010000467.1:0-1917 GCA_043748115.1 Bacteroidota bacterium
TTTCCGGTGGTGGTTACAAAAAATTCAACGGCTAAAAGTCCTGTCATTTCCAATTCAGCAATTAGCTTTTCCGCAATTTGAATGGCCTCATTTTGCAAATGCTGAGAAAGGTGAGAGGGTGAAAAAAGAAGTTCTACAAGGTTGGCTTCCTTGTTAAATTCCATTTCTACAACAGGAAAATGTTTGATCTCACCATTAGAGTTCCTAGCCACTATCACCGAAATTTCTATGTCAATATCAACGCATTCTTCAATCACACTAGGGGCATTGAATGCCGAAGCCAATTGTGCTGCTGAGCTTAATTTTTTCACGCCTTTACCGTCATATCCTCCTTTGCGCAGTTTTTGTATGGCTGGCAGTGCATCCTGTTTAATTTCAGATGCGTTGTTAACTAAATAAAATGCAGCGGTAGGAAGCCCTTTTTCATGGTAAAATTGTTTTTGTAATCCTTTGTCTTGTACCATTTCCAGAATGCGCGGCTGAGGATAAACTTTTTTACCCAGAGCTTCCAGTTCCTTCAAAGCCTCTATGTTCACGTGCTCTATTTCAATGGTAATAATATCGCATTCATTGCCGAAAGAAAGCACTGCATGATAGTCGTTAAAATCGCCATGCTCAAACTTGTGACATAAGTAGCGGCTGGGTGCATGCTCATCAGGATCTAACACATGCGAACGCACATTAAAATCGGCAGCTTTTTGCAGCAACATTTTACCTAACTGGCCACCTCCCAAAATGCCTAATGTAGTATTGGGTTGAAGATAATGTTCCATCAATTAAAAATTTGAGGTAAAAGTAGAATATGTTTATGAAATGAGTGGTGAGAAAAGGCTGAGAGCTGTTGTTAGAGTAGCGAGTGGCTGTGAAGGTTATTGATGTGATAATGTTTCAGTTGCCTGAGGAAGTTTACCTCTAACGTTTTGATAGCTTTTACGGTTCATAACTTTTTCAACAATTATACGCAGGCTGCATTACATTTGGGTTATCTAACAATTTAAAATTTAACCAAGATGAACACAACACAACACAACACAACACAACACAACACCCTTTAGATTTACAACATTTTTGATGAAGAGTTTATTGCTCTTATTCATAACACTGACCGTTTCTATTAATGCCGTTAATGCCCAATGTCCGGTAATTTTAGAAGGCAACCACAGCATGTGTGAGCCGCACCCTGCTTATCAAATAACCAATTTTACTGCTGGTACTACTTATCAGGCCTATGCAATAGTTAATGGAACTGCTACTGCTAATTTTGCCATTAATGGCACTGGTGCGTTTACAGCCAATTTGCCCGGGGGAACCACACAGGCTATGGTTATTGTTAAAACACTTAACCCCTGCCAAAGTGCTGACACTATTTGGCTGCAACCCTGTTGCGGACAGGATCCTCCCAATACCAATGTAATTACCGATGTGGAATCTTTCCAAATACCCAACATTGCTAATACGGGGAATTTTGTTTATAACCCTTCTGTTTATCCCTCTCAATCATCCGTAATTGTGGTGCATGGCGAATTGGACATTGCCAACGTAACAGAGTTTTATAACACCACGCTTTATATGGACCAGGGAGCCAGTATCAGGATAAGAAACGGTAAAGAATTGGTGTTTATTAACTGTACCATACAAGCCTATTGCGGATATATGTGGGAAGGTTTTGTATGTGATAATGGCAGTAAGTTTAAAATAAGGGACAACAGCACTATTAGGGATGCGCAGTATGGCTTAAAATGTACAGGCAGTGTAATTTTTGATATGTACAATAACATACGTTTTATAAATAATTATGTTGGCGTTTATACACCACCAAATACAGCGGGCAACTCTTTTTCGCTGAACTCCGCTACTTCTACACAGGATATAAATATAAGCTGGAACGGAACGGCCTTGCTCAGTAATTTTTACGGC
>JAYTNW010000468.1:0-1558 GCA_043748115.1 Bacteroidota bacterium
CACCAATCAAACCATTCCATTTTCTTTTTCCTTTAACGGCAACACCGTTAGTCAATTTAAAGTATCAACATCAGGAGTTTTAACATTTGATGTGGGCACAGCTTTAGCAGCACCTTCGTATACAAAAGCGGCATTACCAAACGCTGCCATTCCTGATAATTCTGTTTGCATTTGGGGGCTTAGTGGAACAGGAACCAACGATAATGTGGTTATGAAAAGCTTTGGCACAGCACCTAATCAGCAACTGTGGGTGCAGTTTTCTTCTTATGGATATGGTGCAACCTCATCAGGTACGTTATATGCCTATTGGGCCATAGTACTGGAGGAGACTACCAATAAAATTTATATGGTTGACCAAAGAACAGGAGGTTTTACCGCTGCGCAAAAAGTTGTTTCGGCAGGTTTACAGTTTAATGCTGCATCCGCTGTTTCTATTGCAGGCTCTCCCAGTTTAGCTTCTACTGCAGGTACTTCTCCATTGCCCATAGATAATTCATACTATGAATTTAATTTAGGCTCGCAACCCGCTTTTGATATGTTGGTAAAGGACATTACAACCTCTCCTTACTTGGTTGTAGGTAGTAATAACATAACGGGTGTTATCAGAAACTTAGGTACAACAACCATAACCTCCTTAACTTTAAATTATACCATTAACGGTGGCTCACCTATTCCTGATATTATTACAGGGCTATCCATAGCACCATTGGCAACGTATTCATTTACGCATTCTACCCCTTGGGTTTCAGCGGTAAGCGGTTCCTATGTTACCCAATGTTATGCAACTGATCTTAATGGTTCAAATACTGACCAGAACACAGCCAATGATGTATATACAAAAACGTTGAATGTTTTAACCGAAATTGTACAGCGTGTACCCTTGTTTGAAATTTTCACCAGCTCTACCTGCCCTCCATGTCAACCGGGAAATTTAAACTTCCATACTATTATAGATCCGCTTACGCCAACAGATCACGTGTATATAAAATACCAGCAAGATTTTCCCGGCACCGGTGACCCTTATACTACCACCGAAAGCTTAGGTAAACGCACAGCACTGTATGGCATTAATTCCATACCACGTATGGAAAATGATGGTGGATGGGATGGCAATGCAAACTCTTTTACCCTTGCATTATACCAGGCAGCACGCGCCATACCTGCACAATATAAAATGATTGGAACTTACACTGCTGATACTACTGCAAGAACCTACTCAGCAAAAGTTGTTTACTCTCCTTTGTTTGATGCTGTTGACACACGCTTAAATGTTGCTATTATAGAAAACACAACATCATTAAATGTTAAATCAAACGGAGAAACGGATTTCTTTCAAGTAATGAAAAAAATGTTGCCTGATGAAACAGGCACGCTGCTTACAAATATTCCCGCAGGTACCTGGGATTCTGTTTCTGTTACGTACGCGTTTAATGGAAATTATCGTTTACCGCTTGACGGGCAGGCAGCAAATATTATTGATAACACAACAGAAAATTCTGTTGAAGAATTTGGAGATTTAACACTGGTAGGATGGATGCAGGCACCACTTCCTAATAAA
>JAYTNW010000469.1:0-3413 GCA_043748115.1 Bacteroidota bacterium
CAATTTTTATGTCTGTAATTTTTGCAGGGCTTAATGCACGTTGGATGTAGAGTGATAAATTGTTGGTGTAATTAATAACATCAATGTTTTCATTTCGTAACTCACGAACAATACCGTGGATGCGCGATCCCTTCATACCCACACAGGCTCCAACAGGATCAATTCTATCATCATAGGACTCCACAGCAACTTTGGCGCGCTCACCAGGTTCACGAACTATATTTTTAATGGTGATTAATCCATCAAATACTTCAGGAACCTCTAGTTCAAAAAGCCTTTCTAAAAACACAGGTGCCGTACGAGATAATATAATTTTAGGGCTGCCGCCTTGCATTTCTACACGTAAAACCACGGCTCTTACATTGTCTCCTTTTTTAAAGAAATCAGCTGGAATTTGTTCTAACTTAGGAAGAAGAAGCTCGTTGTCTTCGTCATCCATAATAAGCATTTCCTTTTTCCATACCTGGTACACTTCACCGGTAATTATTTCTCCAACACGGTCTTTATATTTTTTGTAGATCGCATCTTTTTCTAATTCCATTATGCGGGCTACCAAATTTTGGCGTGCTGCAAGAACGGCTCTACGTCCAAAGTCATCTAACTTTACTTCTTCAGTAACCTCTTCTCCCACCTCAAAATCGGGTTCAATTTTAACGGCTTCGCTATGTGCTATTTGTGTGTTTTCATCTTCAACCATTCCATCAGCAACGATGGTTCTGCTTCTCCACATTTCCACATCGCCCTTGTCTGTATTTATAACTACGTCAACGTTAGGATTTTCGCCAAACTTTTTTCGCACCATGGCTTTAAAAACATCTTCCATAATGCTCATCAGCGTTGCGCGGTCAATATTTTTTGAGTCTTTGAACTCGCTAAAGGATTCTATTAGGACTGCGTGATCCATTGTATTACAATATATTTATTTGTTAAACTTTAATTCTAATCGCGTTTCTTTAATTTCATTAAGCGGAAGGGTGGTTATTATTTCGCGTTTCACCTTTTTTTTGCCATCACGCTCAATCAGCGTTTCAAACAGGTCAATGCTGGTTTCTGTTGCATTTTGTAATACACCTGACCTAATGTCTCCATTATTGCTTATTACCCTCACGTTTCTTCCAATTCGCCTTAGGTACTGCTTAAATACTTTAAGGGGTTGATCCATGCCGGGTGATCCAACTTCCAATTCATGTTTTTCAAAGATGTCGCTCTGTTCCATTTCTTCGTAAAGAAAACGGCTTAAAGCAGCACACTCTTCTATTGTAATACCCGTTGGCTTGTCTATGGCTACAAGAATTTTGCCCGGAGTTATTTTAACCTCCACTGGAAAAATATCTTTTCCTTCAACAAAGGATCCTACTAATTTATTTATGATCTCTAAACTCATTTTTTTTCGAATAAAAAAGGGGACTCTGTCCCCTTCCTCCTTCCAAATACGATGCAAATATAGTGAAATAAATAAAACATTCTTTTTATGAGTATGAAAATATGGGTACTGGTTTAAAGTATTATTTTTACATTTTTAAAACCTTTTATTTATGCTTGATCATGTTAACTTGGACAAGGTTTTGTTTTTAGATATTGAAACTGTTCCCCAAGCCTCGGATTTTAACCACCTAACTGGCTTAGAGAAGGATCTTTGGAAACACAAGGCGCGACTTTTAAAACATGAAGTTTGGGAGTCAGAGGAGGTTATTTACAATAGAGCCGGCATTTATGCAGAGTTTGGGAAAATTATTTGCATATCTGTTGGGTATTTTGACTATGAGGACAAAAGAAGATCTTTTAAGATTAAATCATTTTTCGATGATAATGAAAAGTCTTTGTTAAAGGAATTTTCAAGCTTTTTACAGCAAAATTTTAATAGAAGTAACCAACTCTTGTGTGCACATAATGGAAAGGAATTTGATTTCCCATACCTGTGTAGAAGACTGTTAATTAATAAAATGAAGGTTCCTTTTATTTTAGATATTGCAGGTAAAAAGCCATGGGATGTGCAACACTTGGATACGCTGGAGCTTTGGAAGTTTGGTGATTACAAAAGCTATACCCCTATAAATTTGCTTGCCAATGTGTTTAATATACCTAGTCCTAAGGATGACATTGACGGTTCGATGGTTTGTAAGGTGTATTGGCAGGATAAGGATTTGAAACGTATTGCAAAGTATTGTCAACAGGATGTATTAACGGTTTGTAGGTTGTTAATGTCATTTAAGGGATTGGATATTATTGATATGCAGGATGTTATATATATGCAACCCGAATTATGATTTTTGAAATATGTATATAAGACTAGAGTAATTGTTTTTGGAAAACAGACCATAAATATTTGAGATTGCTCCCCAAAAGAGACCTTTTAGTAATTTGATTGGCCCAGGCTTATTTCCTGTTTCTTTACTGATATACTTTTCACTAAGCATGGAAACATAGGTGCTATCAAAGTACATCGGTTTTGTTTTTACATGCTTAAAGCCAGATTTTGAAAGTAACAATGTAAGGGACTTCTGATTAAAATGATAAAGGTGTCTTGGGACATCATAAGCAGCCCATTTCTCTTGATAATGGCTTGCATCAAATGAGTCGGCATTTGGAACAGCAATAATGAGGTAGCCATTTGTTGTTAAAACAGAATGGAAGTTTATAATTGTTTCCTGTAATGCATGTACATGTTCGAGGACATGCCATAAGGTTATGCAGTTAATAGATTGTTTATCAGAATATTGTAGAGTTTCCGGAATAGAAAGATCAAGATCATTTTCCTTTTTAGCTATTGCACGAGCTAGGTCATTTGGTTCTATACCTAATGTTTTATAATTGGCTTTTGAGAGCGCTGAAAGAAAGTAACCGGTTCCGGCCCCATAATCAAGGACTATTGAGCCTTTGGAAAGCAGGTTTTTAACAATGTTAACCTTTTGATTTACAGTGTATTTCCTTACTTGCTGATAAAGGGAATTGATGATCCCTTGTGAGTTGTTGGAATGCGAGATATACTCATCTGATTCATAGTACGGTCCTATATCAGCTTGTGATGGTCGAGGGTTTGTGAATTTTAAATTACAGGTAAGGCATTGATTTACAGTGAATTGCTGACCTGATACGGTATAATCTTTACAGGATAGAAAGAAGGAGAGGCTGGTTGAGTTACATGCCGGACAACAAGGAAGGTTTTCCATAGGCCGCAAAGGTATAATATGATACGATAAACAAAAAGCCGATGTATTATAATACATCGGCTTTGCTATGTTTCACGTGAAACGGAACAATTATCTACCTAAGTAAACCATTAAAACGGAAATATCAGAAGGAGAAACTCCGCTAATCCTGGATGCTTGACCAAGTGTTTTTGGTTTTAATTCAGACAGCTTTTGCCGTGCCTCATGGCTTAGAGATTTGATTTTTGAATAATTGAAATCTTC
>JAYTNW010000470.1:0-3911 GCA_043748115.1 Bacteroidota bacterium
GTCTAAGTGGTTGGTAGGTTCGTCAAGAATAAGGCAGTTGGCATTTGTCAACATCATGCGTGATACCATGCAACGTACCTTTTCTCCTCCTGATAAAACATTACATTTTTTTAAAACTTCCTCTCCTGAAAAAAGCATCTTTCCCAAAAAACTGCGCACATTAGTTTCGGTTTTGTCTTCAGAATATTGCCTTAGCCAATCCATCAAGTTGTCATCCGATTTAAAAAAAGCAGAATTATCATTGGGCAAATAGGAACGCGATATCGTGCTTCCCCATCTGTGTTCACCTACATCCGCTTTTTCTTCACCCATAATGATCTTAAAGAAAGTAGTAAGGGCAATATGCTCGCGTGATAGCACAGCCACCTTGTCGCCTTTAACCATGGTAAAGCTAATGTCACTAAATAGGGTAGTGCCATCATCTGTATAGTAAGCCAGGTTTTCAACGTTTAATATTTGGTCACCACAATCGCGTTCCGCTCTGAAAATAATGCCGGGATATTTTCTTGTGCTGGGTTGAATATCGTCAACCACCAATTTTTCTAATAATTTCTTGCGACTGGTAGCTTGTCTTGATTTGCTGGCGTTGGCACTAAAACGTTCAACAAATTCCTGCAACTCTTTACGTTTATCTTCCACTTTTTTGTTTTGGTCGCTACGCTGGCGCAAAGCAAGTTGACTGCTCTCATACCAAAAGGTGTAGTTGCCGGTGTAAAGTTGTATTTTGTTAAAATCAATATCAGCTACATGCGTACACACGGCATCCAAAAAGTGACGATCATGCGAAACGATAATTACCGTATTCTGGAAGTCGGCCAAAAAATTCTCTAACCATGAAATCGTTTCAATATCCAAGTCATTGGTAGGCTCGTCTAACAAAAGAATATCAGGGTTTCCAAACAAAGCCTGTGCAAGCAACACCCTTACTTTTTCCTTACCACTCATTTCCAACATAAGTTTGTGATGCAGTTCCTCTTTCACACCAAGGTCACTTAGCAATCCGGCAGCACTACTTTCTGCATCCCATCCATTCATTTCCGCAAATTGTGTCTCCAACTCACTGGCCAAATGTCCATCAGCTTCACTAAAGTCTTCTTTTGCATATAAGGCATCTTTTTCCTGCATCACCTTCCATAGGTTTTTATTACCCATCAGCACGGTTTGAAGAAGCGTGAAATTGTCAAACTCAAAATGGTTTTGCTTTAACACGCTCATTCGCTCACCGGGGGTAATGAAAACCTGACCAGTGGTGGCATCAATTTCTCCTGATAATATTTTTAAAAACGTAGATTTACCTGCACCATTAGCGCCAATAATCCCATAGCAATTGCCGGGAGTAAATTTTATGTTTACATCATCAAAAAGTACACGTTTACCATAACGAAGTGAGATGTTATTTGCTGAAATCATTTTTCTAAATTTAAGGGTGCAAAGATAGCTCTTTTTTCCTCTCTGGAAGCCCCATTTTTAGCTTATTTGTAAGCATTTGTGGTAACCCCTTCAAGGTTGCTTTTTAATGGTCGCTATTTGTAGCGCCATCCCTCTTATTGAATGATGCTGTCCTTATGCAAAAAAGTCCTGCAACAAACCCTAACGAGGTAGCATTATTGTACTTAACTCCCATATATTTGTCCTTGATGGCCGCTTTTTCAAATATTCAGGAAGTCCTGCTTAAACACTGGGGTTACAGCCAGTTTAGACCGTTACAGGCTGACATTATAAACAGTGTGCTTGCCGGTAACGATACGTTAGCGCTTATGCCTACCGGTGGTGGCAAGAGCATTTGTTTTCAGGTTCCTGCTATGGCTCGTCAGGGCATTTGCGTGGTTGTTTCCCCACTTATTTCTTTAATGAAGGATCAGGTGGATTCGCTAAGGAAAAAAGGAATAAAAGCCATCGCCATAGTTTCCGGCATGGGCCGAAAGGAAATAGATATTGCATTGGACAATTGCATTCTTGGCGATGTAAAATTTTTGTACTTGTCTCCCGAAAGATTAGAGAGTGATTTAGCCATAGCGCGCCTTAAGCAAATGAATATAAATCTGCTGGCAGTGGACGAGGCTCATTGTATTTCTCAATGGGGATATGATTTTCGCCCGTCATACTTGCGCATTGCTGAGATTAGAGAATTTTTGCCCAATGTTCAGTATTGGCATTAACGGCTACTGCCACAATGCCTGTCAGGGAGGATATACTGAAATATCTGCAATTTAAAAAGCCTTGCGTTTTTACTAAAAGCTTCGAGCGCAAAAACCTGAGTTACTTAGTTTATGATGACGCCAATAAAATTCAGCGCCTAGCTAAAATCTGCACGTCAGTTAAGGGAAGTATTGTAGTGTATGCTCGCAACAGGCGTAAAACAAAAGAGGTGGCAGATTGGCTTAATCTTAAAGGCATATCCGCCACATATTACCATGCAGGCCTCACGCAGAGCCAGCGTTCAGAAAGACAACAACAGTGGATGGCCAACAGGGTGCAAGTAATTGCAGCCACCAATGCCTTTGGAATGGGTATTGATAAGCCCGATGTGCGTGTTGTTGTACATGTGGATATGCCTGAAAGTTTGGAAGGCTATTACCAGGAAGCAGGACGCGCAGGGCGTGATGAAAAAAATGCTTTTGCAGTTTTATTGTACAGCAAATCCGATAGAACTGAGTTAGAGCGTATTTTTGAAATTACTTTTCCTGAGATAAAAATTATTAAGAACGTGTATAACGCACTTGGTAACTATTTGACGGTTGCCATTGGCAGCGGTGAAAACGTAAGCTTTGGTTTTGATATAGCCGCATTTGCCAACGCCTATAATTTTAATGTGATCACTGCGCTAAGTAGTTTAAAAATATTGGCTGATGATGGCTATCTAGCACTTACTGATGCTGTTTTTATCCCTTCGCGTTTAAAATTTATGGTTGGGCAAATGGATCTTTATAAATTTCAAGTGGAAAATGCCCATGCCGATAAGTTCATTAAAACCGTTTTGCGTTCTTATGGCGGTGTGTTCGATAATTTTGTAAAAATCAATGAACAGGATATTTCTCTAAAAATGAACATTGGTATTGGCGAAGTAGAAAAAATGCTTCACTATTTGCAAATGCATGGCCTCATTGAGTACATACCACAAACTGATAAACCACAACTTACCTTTTTAACACCTCGCCTTAAAAACGAAGATGTGCAGCTGGATGCAAAAGTATTGGAGCAGCGAAAGCGTAGGTTCATTAGTCGCGCCATGGCCATGCTCAATTTTGCCGAAAGCAAAACCGCTTGCCGCAATTTGATTTTACTAAGTTACTTTGGCGAAACTGCCACTCAGCGTTGCGGAACCTGTGATTATTGCAGACAGCGAAACAAAATGGATTTAAACGACATGGAGTTTGAAACCATCCGATCTAAAATGAAAGAACTAATAACAGGAGGTAGCGAAACCGTGGAGTCACTGCTGGCAAAATTTCCGCCTGCTGCCTTGCAAAACACAGGCAATGCCTTGCAATGGTTGTTTGATACTGGCTTTATTGAAAAGAATGAAAACAACATCTTAGTTTGGAATGAATAAGCTGCCTGCAAAATTTTATTTGCAAACCGATGTGGTAAAAATTGCACGCGAACTATTAGGGAAAGAGCTGTTCACCAATTTTAATGGAGAGCTAACTTCGGGAATCATCACCGAAACGGAAGCCTATAACGGTGCCATTGATAAAGCCTCACATGCTTACAATAACAGGCGCACAGCACGCACTGAAATTATGTTTGCCAAAGGAGGTGTAGCATATGTGTATTTGTGCTATGGAATACATTCTTTGTTTAATGTAGTTACCAATGTGCAAGGCGTGCCTCATGCAGTACTCATTCGTGGCATTGCTCCAAGGCGAGGTGTTAACATTATGCTAAGAAGACGCAATAAAACATTAGTA
>JAYTNW010000471.1:0-2457 GCA_043748115.1 Bacteroidota bacterium
GCCCGTGCACTTTGCCTGGGGCCATAGGTGTTAAAAGGCCTAACTATTTTTACCGGTGTGTTAAATGAAAGATAATAGCTCAAGGCAATTTGATCTGCCCCAATTTTAGAGGCTGAATAAGGCGACTGGCCTACCAGTGGGTGCTTTTCATCAATTGGCACGTATTGAGCGGTTCCGTAGGTTTCGCTTGTGGAGGTAACCATAATATTTTCAACACCCAATTCTTTAGATGATTGCATTATATTGTAGGTTCCTTCAATGTTGGTTCTGATGTAGGCCAACGGTGAAACGTATGAGTAAGGAATACCAATTAGCGCTGCCAAATGAAACACCGTGTCGCAACCTTTTACGGAACTATACACACAATCATAATCACGAACATCTCCAGAAACAATCTCTATCTCATTTTTCACAGACGACTTTTCCAACCATCCATAATCATTTCGTGCATTGTATCGGATCAATACCTTTACATTATAGCCCAGTTCCACACATCTTTCTGTTAAATGCGAACCAATAAATCCCGCGGCACCGGTAATAAGAACATTTTTCATTTATATGGTTAAATAATTAAGCGTTGCAAATTTAAATAATCAGGCATAGGAAGTAGTGGAAATTTGGTTTCTCAACTCAAGTTTACGTTTTTCTTTGTTATAGGACAATTTTTGCTGAACTGTAACAACATTAATGGTACCCAATAGCAACATCAGGTACCATAAAAGTGTGGTGTAATTAAACGGGTGACCTGTAAAACTATATACAGCATACATTGATAATAGCGTGAGGCCGGCAAAAACCACTGGGCTGCCCGTGTTAAGATAAATGCGGGTTAACCTAGCCATAAACCTTCCAAGAATAATTATAAAAATGGTTAAGCCAATAATGCCACATTGCATGAGATAAGCGATGTATTGATTATGGGCGTTAAAGGTTCGAGAGGTGCCGAGTAACTTGGTTGGAAAATCAAAACTATCGTAATACTGAAAAATATTTTCCCATCGGTTTACCCGACCAGTTCCCACCGATCTTGCTGCTTCTGAATCGCCTCCTGAATCAAAATAGTTTATCTCTGTTTCGAAGCGCGTATTTAAACTTGCGGATAGACTAAAGCTTACAATAATTCCAACCACCATTCCGGGCAATACCAAATACGCTTTTGCTTTATGCCATCCATACCACATCAGCATGAACACAACAAACATGAGTAGGGCACTTTTGGTCATTGTAAAGTAAAGGATGTAAATGGTAGATAGCCAAGTGAGGTAATAGAGTACACCTAAAAGACTAAAATTCTTAAGCTTGGTATAATCCCTGTACAAATTGGCAAACATGATTGCAATGATTGAAAGATAGGAGGGGGTTCCAGGGTCATTATACAATCCGTTATAGCGGGTAACTCCACGTGTAACATCAGAATTGGAAAGCCCCGTGGCATAAACGATAATGGTAACAATGCCCACCAAAAAACATATTATCCATGAAATTTTTATAAATTTAAGTCGGCTCTTAAAGGTACTCATTAACTCAGAGGCCGCTATGAAATAAATAAAATAACTGTTTAAAAATTTAAGGAAAAATTTAGATGCATTAAGAACGCTTTGCGTACCTGAAAAGATGGCTAAAACATGCGTTAAAAGCTGCACCCCAATAAACAACAACATTAAACTGTGATTGAAGGTGTAGCTGCTGTCTTTTACCTTAAAATATTTAATAAGCACTACTAAAAATATGAGCAAGCCAGAAACCTCCAAACCATTAAAAGAGCCAAATAAATCCTGATTTACGGTGAGGTCAATAAAGGGTTTAACGATGAGCAGTACATAAAAAAACGATTTATTATTGGCTATAGCAGCCCACAAAAGGATTAAAATACCAATAATAGAAACTCCGTATAAGACGAAATTAAGCATGTTTTACTGTGGATCTATACCAAGTGCCGCCATAAATCCATCTGCACTTGATTTAATACTTACTTTTTCTTTTATAAATAAATGGGCTGCCTTGCCCATGTTGAAAGCTTTTACTTCATCGTTTAAAATCATATTTGTTTTTTCAACCACATCAGCGGTGTAGTCAAAATCTACCACATAGCCTGTAACACCTTCCACCACCAGGTCAAATGCAGCACCAGCATTTTTTGAAGCCAAGCACACCACTCCCGAAGCCATTGCCTCATTTAAAACCAACCCCCAAATATCGAAACCTGTTTGAAAAAGAAAACACTTGCTTTGAGCCAATATTGCCGGCAATTCTGCCTTTTGCAAAAAGCCATGAAAAACCACAAAGTTTTCCAATTTTTCATCAGCAACATATTTTTTTAAATCCTCCAAGGTTTCTCCGTCACCAACAAGGTCTAACACAAAATCATTTCTTTTTTGGGAAAGCAATTTTACAACTTTGAGCAACTGAATCACCTTTTTCCGTTCACTAAGGTAGCCTATGTAGGTCAAATGTTTG
>JAYTNW010000472.1:0-14982 GCA_043748115.1 Bacteroidota bacterium
GATTCTATATATTCCGGATGCGCTGTTTTTGAGGTCGCAAATGGATCAGGAATGTAAAAGGAATATTTTTTGAAATTAGTGGGTGGAGGTGAGGAGTGCATACTGCCGCAAACACCGGTGCTTACCCCGTTGTTCTGCAAAATTTCCCACACCGATGGATATTTTGAGTTGGCCTCAGTAAGATCCTGATTAAAGTCATGAATGTGATGCTTGGTATTATCAACACCACGATGTAATGTTGGCCAGGTAATCCAAGGCGATAATTCACCTTCATCAGGGGTAATGGTTTCGTATTTAAAACATTTGTCAATGTATTGAGATAAAAAAGATTCAGGATGCGTATCGCAATAATCTTTCATCACCCTCCATGGAACCTCATTTAATTCAAAAAGTATTATTTTCTTTTTCGTACTCATAAGTAATATATTGTATTAAAAAATTCTTCTGTCAACTCTTGGCTTTCGCGCGGCTGCAAAAATCGTGCTTTTTATTGTGGATGTCAACCTTTTTTACGTGTTGCTAGCAACTTATTTGTTTATTAAGTGCTGTTGAAGCACACTCTTGTACATCTTTTGGTAAGCACTTACTAGTTTCTTCACATCCATTTCATGAGCCAATAGTTTTACCCCATTGTTGCCTTTTTTACGGATATCTTCTAAAGGGGTTTCAAGTAGTTCTTGTAAGCTTGTTGCAATCGTCTTTTTGTTGGTGGTGGTAATCCATCCGCAGTCGTATTTTTTGATCCAGTCATGAAGGTTAACCTTGTCAGAAATAAAAACAGGAACAAATTCTTGCAACGACTCCAACACGGTAATTCCAAAATTTTCCTGATAGCTGGTTAACACCATTACATCATAATCCTTTAAAAGCTCTGATCTGCGTTCGGGCGAAATAAAACCTTTGTATTTAACCACAGCACCAAGGTTATGCTTCGAAATTACTTGCAATACCTCTTTTAAATGCCCCTCCTCATCGTTTCCATAAATATCAAATACGAGTTTGTTCTTTTCTTTTTCTTTTAACAAGCTTATGCTTTCCAGAAAAGGGATAAGCCCTTTTTTTACGTTGATGCGACCTAGGAAAAAGGCACGTATCTTTTCGTTTGCAGCGGCAGGCTTCGGTAAACACTTTTTTTGTTCAAGCTGCAGCAGGTAAGGAATAACATGGCTGCCTACCGTTGAAGGTAAAATGCTATTGTTTTGCTCGTTAATTGTTGTAAAATGGACGGATGTTGCGCCAGCTAGTAGGCGGTTGTCAATAAAGGTGCTGTGCATCAATTTTACAAACTTAGATTTATTAACGCACCATCTATCCAACATTCCGTGGGGTGTAACAATGTATGGTATTTTTTGTGCTTTAGCCATTTGCATTCCCATGCTCGAAAAGGCATTAAACACACCATGTATATGAACAACATCATAATCCTTTAGGCGATCAGCATAATTTGATAGGTGTCTGGATAAAAAATAGTTGTAAAATGGTGTTGGGGTGTGAGGGAGATAGTGAACCGTAACCCCATCAATAACTTGTTTTACAGTTTTTCGACTATCAAATAGTTTTTTGTTGCCATTAAGGTTTAAGGTCAGCACATCAATGGTATAATCAGAATATCTGATAAGCAGTTCAGCCTGCTCAGCTATGCAACGAGGTGGGCCTCCAAAATACCAAGAAGGCTTGTAATATGGGGTTATGTATAATAGTTTCACAATGGGATAGTTAAGGATAGGAAAGATAGTAGTTTTTATCACAATCACATTGGTTCTTTGAGTATTGCCCCGTATTTTTTTAGTATTCGGTTTTTATTCCATTTGCCCCTGTTTTTGTTTAACTTTGTGCTTTGAATAATCCTGTCTCTTAATGAAATTAGGTCAATATATAGGCGAATTACTCTACGATCATGATTGCGTAATCATTACTGATTTTGGAGGGTTTGTTGCTAACTATCGAAGCGCAACCATACATCCTGTTCAACATACATTTTCACCTCCTGCCAAATCCATTGCTTTTAACCAAAACCTGGTTAACAATGACGGTTTGCTTGCAAATTTTATCTCCAATAAACTACTGCTTTCTTATCCGGACGCATGTCGCGTGATCAATGATTTTGTGATTGCCTGCAATGCTGAATTGGAGAGAGGTAATAAGATTGTGATTGAAAACATAGGTGAGCTTTTTTATGATTATGAAAGGAACCTTCAGTTTGTGCCTGCCGAACACAAAAACTATCTTTTAGATTCGTTTGGCTTGGGCGATATTCAATCTCCCGCTATTAAACGCAATGGCGATTTTGATCTCTTCACAAGCCAACAGGACGCCAAAATCATACCTGCTGAAAAAAGGAAAAATTACCTTAAACCCGTATTAAGAATTGCTGCAATTACTGGTGTGGCTGCCATGCTAACGTTTGCTTATTTTAATCCGATTATATCAGGTAAAATTTCTAAAAGCCTTGCCGGAATGTTTCCTGCCATAGAGGCTGAAAGCAATTCATCAGCAAAAGAAGACATGCACGCTTCGGAATCAAAAACCTTTAAAGAAGCTGTTGCAGTAACCGAAACACAACCTGTTGAAGATATTTATCAAAAATCTACTGAAGAAAAAACAATTGAGGTAGCCGCTGAAAACACCACTCCTGCTGTTGCAGAAGAAGTTAAGCCTGATGTGGCTCCGGTGCCTTCTGTTCAAAAAATTGTGAAGGCCGAAGTGCACACTGTTGTTGATGAAACCAAGAGTCATAAACTCGCCACCACCGAGGGCAATTTTCATATTATCGGAGGATGTTTTTCTGTTCCTGAAAACGCTGCTAAACTCACTGGCGAGTTGCAGGCAAAGGGATTTCCGGCTAAAACTTTAGGTAAAGGAAAACGTGGGCTTGAAATGGTAAGTATTTCAAGTGCTACTACCTTAAACAGGGCCGAAGAAATGCTTGCTCAGGTTAAAGAGTCAGGCTATCCCGATGCATGGATTATGAGACGCTAATCGTTTAGGCTTCTTTATACAGTTTGTCAATGGCAGCTGAAAGTTCATGGTCTTTTTCTGTAATTTTATTCCCTGCACTGTGGGTGTTTAGTTTTATTTCTACCTTGTTATAAACGTTGGTCCAATTGGGGTGATGATCCATTTTTTCAGCCACCATAGCCGCCTTGGTCATGAATGAAAAGGCGTCAATAAAATTTTTAAAAGTGAATGTTTTTGTTAGTGCATCGTTCTCGTTTTTCCACATCTTATTTTTATTTGTAAAAGTAAAAAGTCCTGCCAAATGACAAGACTTTTTGTTGTTCTTAAATATGATGTATGCAATTTTAAATGCTTAAGTGTTCATACACCTTTAACTGCTTTTTCAGTTTTTGACGTGCTGTATGTATCCTTATTTTTACAGTTCCTAAAGGGATGCATAATTGTTCGGCAATCTCTTCGTATTTATATCCTCGATAACTCATCAGGAACGGAGTTTTTAAGTTGTCAGATAACCCCTGTACTGCAGCATTAATTTCCTGCATCACCATGTTAGCTTCACCGCGATTGCTGGTTGCATTTTTAATGTTGTTAATGTAAAATTGATTTTCAGTATCATCTACAAACGTTTGGTTTTTCACCATTCTTCTGTAGTTGTTTATGAAAATATTGCGCATGATGGTATATAGCCATCCGCTTAAGTTCGTCCCCTTTTCAAATTTGTCCTCATTTTTTAGCGCCTTAAGCATTGTTTCCTGTACAAGGTCATTTGCATCTTCAGCATCTTGCGTAAGTTTTAATGCGAAACCTCTGAGTGGACGATATTGTGTTTGTACTTCTTGTTTAAATATTTTATCAGGTGATTCCATACTGTTGAACATTTTTGGTTTAAAACTTCAACAAATATACTACCGACAAATGAAAAATCAATTAATGTTTAACAAATTAAATGTTAAGGTTAAACAAAATTAATGTTTAAAAATGGAGCTAAAAAATACCTAACTAATTGATTAATAGAAAAATGCATTATAAGCTCGTTTAAAATACTGGCCTATCTTGCGCAAAGGTTTGCGAATTGAAGTTAAAAGACCCGGTTTTAAGTTATTTAACTTCCACGCTAATTTATCTTCAATATTGGCCTTCAGCTTAACAAAGAAACTCACATTGCTTACGCCACCCATTCGCATTTTAACAATTGTTTCAGGAAGGTAGCCAATTTTTATTTTATGCTTATGGATAAGTCGCAGCATCAATTCATAATCGGCCGATAGTTTGAGATCGGTATTGAGGTAGCCGTATTTTTCATAAACAGATTTGCGCACAAAAAATGTTGGGTGAGGAGGCATCCATCCTTTTTCAAAAGCATCTTCCTTGTATTCGCCAGCTTTCCAAACGCGCATCACTTTGTTGGTGTCTTCTCTATTTACAAAAATAAGATCAGCATAAACCCCTTCCAGCGATGGATCTTTTTTAAACATTTCCATTACATGCGTTACCACTTGCGGGTGAGCATAAATATCGTCAGAATGAATGGCGCCAATCACATCGCCTGAGGCCATCTTTAACCCTTTGTTCAATCCAAAGTAAAGTCCACCATCTTTTTCAGAAATGATCTTTGATATTTTGTCTTCGTATTTTTTGGCAATAGAAACGGTACTGTCTTTTGATTTTCCGTCAATCACTAAATACTCCATGTCGGCATAGTCTTGCGCAACAACAGATTTAATAGTGTCTTCAACAGTGGCGGCACTGTTATAGGTAATGGTAATGATAGAAGCCTTCATTTAAAAATTGAAATTGGTTGATGTTATACGCCTGTTTTTACAACAGATACAAAAATAGGTTACATTTTACCTCTCAAACAACAATTTGTTTTGAGTTACTGTGTCGTTATTGTTTAAAACCTTTGTAGCAAGATCAACTGATCCTTTTTGCCAGAGCGAAAATTCCTCATCCCCCATGGCTGCAGCCTGTTCTATTGCCGTTAAAAACTTTTGCTGGTCGGACAGGTCAAATTCCCACCCTGCTTTTAATTGGGCAAGGTTTTGCCAAGGGGTATTTGTGCTAATAATAACGGGTACGCCACAAGCAAAACTCTCTACTATGGAGTGGCCATAGTTTTCGTGCATGGTGGGAAGAATGGAGAAATGGTAACTTTTAAAAACTGCGGGAATGCGATCAGAAGGAACAACACCTTCATAGGATGCCTTGATGTGAGACGGAAGTTCTTTTATCAATTTTTCGCATTCTTGCCAATATGCATCATCTTCTTTGGTGCCATAAATGCCAAAGTTGATCTGGTATTTGCTGCTTACACCGGCAAGTATTTCCAGTGCAAGGTGAAGATTTTTTTTACGTGAGATGCGGCTAAAAAAAACAAGGTTCAGCTGATTGGCATTTTTGTTTTTAGTTTCAACAGTAGCAATACGTATTGACGATAGGTTTAAGGCCACATGCACATTGGCATGGTTTCCAAAAATGGCTTTTATTTCCTTAGCCTCTTGGTCAGTACTTGCATGCCAGCGCACAAGGTTATAAGTGCCCATCATTTTGGAGAATGAAATGAAGGCAAGCTTTTTTAAGGGCTTAATGGCCAATGCACCTTGTCCCAGCATACCCCTCGGGGCAATAATGGATTTGGCGTTAAGCTTGTTTTTTCTGAGTACCTTTAACGGAGTAAGAGTAAACGGCCTTGAAAAAAAACTGTTCATATAAACCACGTCAGGTTTCTCATCCAATATTACTTTTTCTATGGAAGAGTAATCCAATTTGTCTTTAGAGAAATAATAAACACGGGTTCCATCTTCCAGCACATTCCAAGCGTTGGATTTAATATTTGGATAAGGCTGATGATCGCTAAAATCTGTATCGGAGGTAATAACACAAAAATCAAAATACTCTTTAAGTTGATTTACAATGTTGGCACATGAACGTATTGGACCTCCTGCTTTGTAGCCGGGTAAATACCAGTCAATGGCAACTAAAATTTTTTTTCGCTGCACGTTAATATTCTATTTCGTTTTTTTGTAACCAATGCTCAAGCACAACACAAAGCCACATGTCCAGCCAACGCACTGATGGGTCGTTATTTAAAAACTGCTGCCAGCGTTTCAGCAATCCGTCTTTATTAATAAACCCTCTATCAGCCAGTGAAACAATTCGCTGAGTGCAAAAATCTTTCAACTCTTTTTTAAGCCATCGCTCCCACGGAAAAACAAATCCCATTTTTTTACGATGCACCACATCATGAGGTAACAAGTCGCCCAAGCTGTCCACCAAAAGTTTTTTAGGGAACAACGGGTTTTTAAAATCATCACTTACCCCCAGCACATACTCCACCAACTTATAATCTAAAAAGGGCACCCTCACCTCCAGTGCAACGGCCATGCTCATTTGGTCGGTATCGCGTATCAGCACATTTTGCATGTAGGTGCTAATCTCAGCAACACTTACCCCGCTGAAGAGGGGCAGATTTTTATTTTTATCCAACAATGTTTTTACAATGTGATTGACCACATCAGGCTTGGTGTTTTTTTCAGCAATAAATTGAGAAAGTTGGTCGGCATTGCTTACCTGTCGCGAAACGGGAAAGGTGTTTTCCAGTGCAGGAGAATCCATTTCCAGCAGTTGTTTAAGCTTGGCACCTGACGCATCTTTTTTTAATGCAACCACCATAGAGGCCACTAAACTGCGGATAGGGCCAGGAACATTCCACAGCCATTTTTTATTTTGTAATTGCTCCGAGCGTTTAAACACAGGGTACCCTGCAAAAATTTCATCGCCTCCCAAACCGGACAGTGCCATGGTAACACCTGCTTGGCGTGTTACCTTTGATACAATGTAAGAATTGGGGCCATCACCACTAGGGTGATCGAGGGCGTTCATCGCTTCTGGTAGCTGCTCCAAAAAATCTTCGGGCGTTAAAAGAATTTCTTTATGATCGGTTTTAAATTTATCGGCAACTAATTTTGCAAACTTTGCTTCGCTAAATTCCGACTCATCAAATGCAATGTTAAAAGTTTTTACTGGCTGCGAATGTATTTTACTCATCATTCCCACTACCGCGCTAGAGTCTATACCGCCTGACAAAAAAGCACCAAAGGGCACATCGCTAATCAATCTTCGCTCAACGGCTTCGTAAAAGAGCTTTTTTATGTGGGCGCAAACCTCCTCGTATGATTTACCTTCCGAACTGTAGTCTATATTATCGACCACATTCCAGTATTCTTCGATGTCGAATTTTTTTTCGCTGATGGTTAACGTATGACCTGGCATAAGCATAAACACATCTTTTACAAACGTGTTGGGTGCATGTACAGTTTGATACGTAAAATATTCATGAATAACGTTACGGTTAATTTTTTTATCAATCAGTCCTGATTGCAAAATGGCTCTTACTTCGGAGCTAAATAAAACCAGTTGATCCTTCCTGTAATAGTACAGAGGTTTAATGCCTAAGCGGTCGCGAGCAATAAAAAGCTCTTGTTTGGTTTTGTCCCAAATGGCAAACACAAACATGCCGTTAAAATACTGCACACATTTCTTGCCATACTTTTTATAAGCAGCAATGATTACTTCTGTGTCGCTGTGCGATTGAAAAGGGTAATCGTTGATGAGCGCTTTTACTTCCTGAAAATTATAAATCTCCCCGTTAAAAACAATTTCAATGTTCTTATCATCACTCTGCATAGGTTGGTGGCCAGCAGGAGAAAGATCAATAATAGCCAATCTCCGGTGACCTAAAGCAACAGCATCGTCCACATAAAAGCCATCATCATCAGGCCCGCGGTGAGCAATGCATGCATTCATCACTTTCACAATGTCTGATGAGCGCTGTTTGTCCTTTAGCCCAAAAATTCCCGTAATGCCACACATACTGTTATTTATTTAAAATGGTCCACACTGTTGATGCCCATGTATCTGGTGTCATACATTTAGATAGCTCATGGCTCTTTTGTCCCATGGCTGCTAACTTTTCATCAGGCAATGCAATAATTTTCTTTAAAACGTTTTTTATGGATTCAATATTTTTAGGCTCGTGGTAAAATCCGTTTTCACCTTCTATTAAAAAAGCTGTTCCAGCAGGAGCCTTGGTGCTTAGGATGAGGGGATAACCGGCAATAGCAAATTCATGCACCACCACACCCCAATGCTCATCGTAAGTAGGTAAAATAAACACACCGGTTTGCGCTAAGTAACTCTCAAATTCTTTAGGCTGCACAAAGCCTACATTTTTTATTTTATGGTGAGAAGGAAACTCATTGTCTAAAGGGCCTTTGCCTAAGCACCACAATTCCCATTCATTGGGCATTTCATCATGCAACTGCGCAAATGCCTGCCACAATTCTCGAATACCTTTAATGGCAATGTAGCGTCCCACAAAAATTATTCGTTTGGGAAATGATTTTTCTTTTTGCTCTTTTAAGTGGTTGTAATAGGTATTAAACAGATCGAAATTGGCAGAGTACATACCGGTAAATATGACGTTCTCTTTGAAACCTAATTTTTTTGCATAAACAACCTGTGGATCGCCCGGCACCCAGCAGTGCGAAAATATTTTAGGCAAAACAAACGGTGCAGTAAAAGAGGCAACATGTTGTTTTAGTTTTCCTTCCCACAAATTGTCAAACGACAACACGGTTGGTATTTTACCTGAATATTTTTTTGTGGCATTTACATACCCTTTATCTATCCAGCCATTGCAAAAAATAAAATCAGGATGTATTTCTGCAATCAGCGCATCTAATTTCTCACCTTCAAATTTAGATCGATCGTAATAAGTAATATGTTCTATTTGCTCGAATGCAAAAGGGGCATTGGGATCTAAAGGGTATCGTACCACATGCGCATCAACTTCGTAAGTATCAACGGTGCGTTTTAAGCAAGCCTCAACATAGCCGGCCGGCTCAAGATACAGGAACAATGCTTGTTTTTTCTTGTTCTTCACTGAATTGGTCGTCATTTAAAATTACAGTCATTAATAACACAAACACCACATGAAACGGGTTTAGTGAACCCATAAGCCACGCTTCAAATGAGGCAGAAAATAACACAGCAAACATAATAGGCAAGGAGAGAGGTGATCGTGAAATAGCTTTGGCAAAAGACCTAAGTAAACCAATGACAAATAGCAACAAACCGATAACCCCGGTGTTCATCCACATGGCAAGCCATGAATTGTGTACACCCCCCTGGTGGCCTTTTTGCATAAGCCAATGCCTGTTCTCGTAAAAGAACCACTCATCAAACGCAAACCCGGCACCCATATAAAACTTAGTTTGAATTTCTTTCCATGCCACATGCCATGCCAGCGCTCGGCCTGATCCGTCCTCTATGGCTTCGGCACGTAAATATTTTCCTAATCCCAATGCATTTACGATCTGCACAATATTGTTGTTAATTAATTCATAAGCCATAATCGCTACCAATAAAATGACAAAGCCTGCAAGCATAGACATTTCATAAAAACGGGCAAACAGCAAAAATATCATTAGTGATACCATGGTGTTTCGTGAAACGGATAGCAGAATAGCCAGCACAATGAGCAAATACATGAGGCGCTGATCGTTAGCGGAAAGTAATCCCGGAAATTTTTTGTTGGTGATAAAAATAAGTAGGAATAAAACTGTGGAAGCAATACCAATTCCGTTGGGGTTGCCATAAATACCAGAATAGCGTCCAACCAGAAAAACCATATCAGGCATTACAGGAATTAATAACACACCAGTAAGGAAAATACATCCGTAGAAATAAATTACATCCTTGAGAAATTGTGGGCCATACAAACGGAAGCACTTGATAAATAGCGCAGGCACTACTGATAAGAGCAGCACATAACTTAGCGTTTTCATGGCTGAATTATTAAAATTTATCATGGGCGCCTGCGATAAGGCGAAAAAGGCGAAAATAAAAAATGGGATAAATGGCTTAAAGTAATCATTGCGAAAATTAAAGCTTTTCCTGTCTAGAAAATAAAACAGAGCCAAGAGCACAATGTAAATATTTTTTGCTGTGGCGGCATACAATGCTTCCGATTGCCTGTTGTCGCCCATGATGAGGATAAAAAGAAAGCCAATCATCATCTCCTTGTACATGCCTTTTTGTTTCATGAGCAGCACGCAAACGGTGACTACACCCACAGCAAAAAACTGATTGATGATGCCGCAAAAAACCCATACCAATAGCATGATTACTAATTGTGCATTGGTTTTTAGAAAATCGAGCATGTGGTGGTTTAAATTACAAAAATAGCTTTTATGTTTAACGCTCAGCTATTGACTTAAATAAGGCGAAATGTTTTTGTGCCACCACACTCCAGGTAAAGTTGTTTTTTACTTTCTCGTAAGAGTATTCTGACATGAGTTTCTTTTTCTCGCTCTCTAGCTGATAAAACTGTACTATGGCGTTTTTCAATGATTTTACATTGGCTTTTTCAATAATGTAGCCGTTGTTATCGTCCACCATTTCAGTGGTGGCACCAGTATCGGTTACAATAATGGGCAACGAATAGCCCATGGCTTCTAACACCACCGTGGGCATACCTTCAAAAAAGGTAGGAAGCACAAAAATATCTGAGCTTTCGTAAAGTTTGTTTAGGGTATCGTCATCAGCAAAGCCGTGATAGATGATGTTTTTTTCTTTTACGGTAGAGGTAAAATGGTCGAACAGCGGGCCTTTGCCGACTAAATGAAACTGCAGTTCATTAATATATCCTTCACGGTTAAGCTGTGTGGCTGCATCCATAAGTATATTAATGCCTTTGTTAGCCGCAAACCGACCCACAAACAGTAGTTGCATGGGCATTTTGTTAAACTCGTTGCGGTTAAACTTATTTTCAGGGAGATTGATGGCATTGGGTAACACTACAACCTTGTTTTCTGAACCGGAAATGTTTTTATGCAATAGCGCGGTAAGCCGCCCGCCTAATGACACAACCCGTGCCGCATTGGCGAATAAGTAATTAAAAATGGCAGCAAAGCGTAAAGCCTTAAATTTTGTACGAGGGGTGATGGCCTGAAAAAATTCAAGACCGTGTGGATTCACAATAATTTTATTGCGTAACCTTTTAATTCCGTACCAAACCGATAGTCCTTGAGCATACACAATGGCATCGGGCATTTTCTTAAGTTCCTGGTAAACCTGTTTTGAATAACGGTATTCGTTATAAAGGTAGCTCCAGTATTGCTTGCTGCGTTTTAAGCCAATTTCTTTTATATTTAAAGATGCATCAAACACTTTTTTATCGTGATGTTGATGGATAACATAAAGATCAACCACCTTCATGCGTGCCAGCTCTTCCACCAGCAACCTTGTGTGTTTTTGAATACCTCCTACGGTATGCGGGAAAACGCCATCGGTACAAAAAAATACTTTCAGTTTTTCACTCATTGCACAAGGGTTTTGATCCCTTCTTCAATACTTATTTTAGGTTCCCATCCCAATGACTTAAGTTTGCTTACATCAGCCAGCAGGTGCTCGCGTTCCACTTTGCGCACGCGGGCAGGATCCACTTCAATTTCTATATTCTCGCCAATAGCTTTGCTAAAGGCATCTACAATTTCAGTTACGGCATACTCAAGTCCTCGGCCCAGGTTAAAGGTGTGAATACCTTCGGTTACTTTGGAAAGCAAAGTGTCAACAGCGGCAGCCATATCATAGGTGTGAATAAAATCACGCTTTGGGGTAAGATTGCCCAATTGTATTTTACGTTTTCCTTCCAGCACCTGTTTTTGTATTTCAGGAATTAAATGCGGGTTGGTTTCATTAGGGCCAAAGGCATTAAAGAAACGACAGATTACCACGGGGATTTTAGTGTCGAGATGAAACTCATTGCACAAATGCTCTCCTGTTAATTTGCTGAGGCCATACACATCCATGGGGCCTACACCATGTGTTTCACTCACGGCATGGTCATAAATAGGGTAGGTTGCTGCCGTTGATGCAAAAAATACTTTTTCGGGTTTGTGTTTTTTTGCGGCCTTTAAAATGTGAATGGTGCCACGAATGTTAATGTTGCTCGACTCAAACGGATGCTGGTTGCAATAAGGAATAAAGTGGATGGCAGCCAAGTGAATGATGTACTGCGGCTTTACGCTTCCGATGATTTCATCCATGCGTTTTTCGTCCAATATATCGGCATTAAAAAAATGCGAATCGTCAATTTTTATAAAGTCGCGGTTGCCAAATGACAGGTTGTCTATTACAAATATCTCATGTCCTGCTTTTTGCAAGTGGGCTATTACTGCAGAACCAATGAATCCTGCACCGCCTGTAACTAAAATTTTTTTCATTTTGATTGAATATTAAAAATGTAAAACTTGGTGGTTAATAATTTTATAAAATAAAGAAAGCGGACGCTATCTACTTTTATCGCCTTGTACGAAGAAAGCAAAAAAAGGTTAACGCATTTCGTCCATTAATTTAAGGTAGTTATTGGTTTGTGCTTGCTTGCTGTAATGGTCGGTCACCAAACGTACATAACGGTTACGCTCGTCCAATGTGTTGGGTGCCAATGGTGGTGAAACTTCGCTGCTCAACACCACCCCACAGCTATGCGTTTTTACAAATGCTGAATAATCTCCAATTCCTTCTGAGATGATAACAGGAAGGCCAGCCGATAGGTATTCAGCAAATTTGGTGGGTGATGCCACTTGGTTGGTCACGCTTTTTTCGCGGATGAGTATGCCGTAATCGCAAGCCGTTAGGATAGAAGTAACTTCCTTATGGCTTACAAACCGCTGTAAAATGCGACCCGGAAACAGTGCTTTTAAAGCATCAACATTCTTATCCTGTTCAGATAAAAATAGCACCTTAACCCGTGCTTCAGCCATTAACACTCGGGACAGAAACGTTTTAAGTAAATCAAATGACTGCCAACCGGCCGTTGAACCGGAATATACCAGAACAATATCGTCATCACCAAAACCTATTTGTTGACGGGTGGTATTAATCTCCTGAGCTGTGAGGGCATGGGCTTTAAAGCCTGAGTTTAATGTGCAGGGAATGATCACATGTTGGTTGCTGTTATATTGGTAACGTTGCTGCCAGTAGTTGACCAACTCAGAGGATACGGCAATGTGAAAATCACTTTGTAAAACACTTTGCTTTTCCCATTGGTGAATAGCTTCTTTCCAAGCGGGAAAAGGCACCACATTGTACTCATTCCACTCGGCAGCAATGGCTCCACGGCCGTCAAAACAAACTTTAAGGGTAAGTATTTTTTTTAATGAATTGGCAATGTTGCATCCCAATACATTACGTGCCACTATGCTGCGCTCACCGGTAAACAGCAGTACCAATAAAAGTATAAAGGCATTGGTACTGAACCATGTCATTTTCGGAAACATGGGCAACACTAATGCATGGGGCATCTCCGCTTTTATTTTGGCTTTGTTTTTATTGAAACCATGAAAGGAGATAAAAGCAACCAGTCTTATTTTTTTTTTGTTTAATGAATTGATATAGTGGCACACATCAATCACCTGGCTTGAAAAAACCCCGGAAGGCTGGTCGGCATATGTAAGATAGATCATGCTGGCTGTTTACTGCAAATAAAGCAGATTGTTGCAGTGGTGCAGCCTCTTTTCGCGTTTAGTAATTAAGACGTTTATCAACAAAATATAGGATTACAAAATTTTAAAATCTATAAAATTTTGCCCAATGAAATGAGCGTGTGCAGTAAACAGGCGTTTTATAGTTTAATTACCTTGCGCGTAGTTTTTTGCCTTCCATTTTGCAGTTGCAGAAAGTAAATACCTGATGCTAACGCTGAAGTTTGCAGTTGTAGTTTGGTGGTTTGTGGAGGTACATTTTGTGATAATACTTTTTTACCAAACACATCAACCAACATCAGCTCCGTTAAACCTGGCAATGAAGTTAAACTCAAATTCAAATTCAAATCATTTGAAAATGGATTAGGATCAATGGTGAGCACTTGCGCTTCAAGCGAATTGTAAATGCCGGTAGAAACAGAAACCGAAACCTCATCCAAATAATAGTAAGCATAATTTTGTAATGCGTTAGGGTTAATGGTGGCAATTTGTGTGTTAATGTCAGTGTAAAAATTACCAATGGTCATGTAATTTTCAGTGCCGTTGGCGGTGTAAAGTCCGCTCACCTGCATCCAGCCACTGGTGTCGGATAGGATGTTACCTGCACCATTTTCTACTTGAGGGATGTAGTTGCTAAGAGGTAGGGCCAATCCGGCATTGGTGCCCATTATAGGAGCGCTTGAAAAGTAGGCACCAAAGTGATCCGTTGCATATTTAAAATTATTGGCAGCACTTACATAAAAACTTACCTGATATACTGTGCCTGCAACCAAGGTGCTGCTCAGTTGTATGGCGAGGTATTCACGCACTACTGTTGATTGAAAGTAGGTAATCAAACCGTAATATCCATTGCCGGTATAAGGCACTTGGTAGCCGTAAAAGTTGGTGGGAACAGTTGAAGTTCCGGTGCCGCAAACATTCATGTAATCGGGGCTGCCGTTGTGATTGCCAATTTTAAACCAAGGTGGAGTAATAACTTGACTAGACGTGCTCGGGCAGGTTGTGTAAGTTTCAAAACTGTTATTGGTAATAAGATTTTGGGCTATGGTAAAATTGTGTAAAAATACCATGCAGACAACAGAGGTGATAAAATTTCTCATGACCATAAGTTTTATCCAAAGGTAAAAAAATAGGGAGGCGAAAAAATTAAATATGAAATAAAGGTAAGCGTATTGAAACAAGCTTTGGTAAGAACAGAAGAAATTAGTTTTTATCAAGAACTGCTACTGTCTTTCCGCTGGTGTTGACAGGGTTAAATGAAATTCATTTCAAGGACGCATATAATCTTACTTAGCAAATGGTTGTCAGCACAAATCTTCAGCAGAAACAACCCATTTTTTATTAAATGTAAAAGTGTTGTTCATATCAAATGCCATATACACACTTGTCCAAGAAAAAAAAATAATCCCTGACTTTTGAGGGTCAGGGAAAAAGCCGAATGTTGTAGTTACTACACATCAACATAAAAGGCTATGGC
>JAYTNW010000473.1:0-4150 GCA_043748115.1 Bacteroidota bacterium
CTCGATAAGGTAACGCTCGACCCCGTTAAAAAACAGGTAGATAAAGAACAGGATGCCTGGCACGTTTATTTTTTTTCGCAACTGCCACAGCACAAAAAACAGGATGATGCAGGCCAGCGCTTCGTAAAGTGGGGTGGGAAAAACAGGAGGTATGAGCTGGTAACAGTGCTTGCCCACGCAGCCGGGTATAAGTTGGCCCTCGCCAATGACGTTGTGCGGGTAGCTGTAGCTCCACAGCCAGTCAGGAAAAGGGAACCAAGTTGGCTTTGCAGCGGTGTTTACAATGCCCCAGTCGCCATCGCCAGAGAGGTGGCAGCCCAAGCGCCCTGTGCCATAAGAAAGCATGAGGCCTGGTGCTGTGACATCGCAAATAACAAGTGCAGGCACTTTTAATGTTTGTGTAGCATACCATAACACAGCGGCAGCGGCACAAATGAGCCCACCGTAAAATGTTAAACCGCTAAAGGAGATAAGTGCTTCTAAGGGGTTAGCGAGAAAATCGTCTATGTTTTCGAGGTTGTGGAAAATTTTGGCTCCCAGCAGGCCGAAAATGGCAGCATAGATGGTGATGTTCATGGACATTTGATGTGGCCATGCCGTTTCGGTGATGAGTTTGGGCGCAGGTAGTTTTTCCTTTTCTTTTTCGCGGTATTTGCTCCATGCCGAGAAAGCAGCAACTGCCAGGCCGCCCAACCAGTTGCCCCGTGCAGATAGAATGAACTCCTGAGGATTGCTAACCAGGTCACTGTAATTGAAGATGGCCTCGGTTATTTTAAAGCCAATGAAAAAGCCTATAAGTGCGGAAAAAAAAAGATCGGAGAAGGAGGCCGGTTTACCCTTTTCATAGGTGTAAATAAATGACCGAAGAAGGCCGCTTCGCTCTTTGCGTTTTAACTCCAGCGTCATGGTATAGGCCGCCAGACCAAAAGAAATGGCCATGAGCAAACCGAACGTTTGTATTGGCAAAGGGAGGTTAATGCCAAACCAATCGGCCAAAAGCGAGGATAGGGTAGGGTACATGAGAAATTAAGTAGTTAATGAAAGTGTTTGTAGTGAAAATGCCTCACAGGTTACTTCGTTAATTTCGTCTGCGGTGCCAATGCGTACCTGTTGAACGGTATTTACCCACAGCGGATCGTAAGGTGTTTTTACCTTTACATAGTTTTCTGAGTAGCCATGCATGTAGCCGTTTTTATTATCGCTTTCGAACAATACATGGGTTACTTTGCCTTGGTGCTGCGCATGGAAACTGCGAAGTTTTTTTTCAGAGAGAATGCGCAGCATATTAGTTCGTTTTTTACGCACAGCCACGGGCACCACTCCATCCAAATTTACAGCCAGTGTGTTTTCTCTTTCTGAATAAGTGAACACATGCAAATAGGATACATCCAACTGCACCAGGAAATTGTAGGTTTCGAGAAAATCGTCATCGGTTTCGCCCGGAAAACCGGTGATAACGTCCACACCAATGCAAGCATGTGGCATGAGGGATTTTATTTTTTCAACCCTTGATTGGTACAATGCCGTGAGGTAACGCCTTCGCATAAGTTTAAGCACCTTATCAGACCCGCTTTGCAAAGGGATGTGAAAATGGGGCATAAATTTTTGGGACGCAGCCACGTGCTCAATAACAGCATCAGTAAGCAGGTTGGGTTCAATGGACGATATGCGGTAACGCACCTTACCCGGCTGTTGCTCTAATGCCTGCACCAGGTCATAGAAAATAGCACTGTGTTTTTGATCAGGATGCAGTTTGCCGAAATCGCCCAGGTTAACACCGGTGAGCACAATTTCCTTTGCCCCGTTTTGAATGATGTGTTGTGTTTGCTCCAGCACACCTTCAATAGTTGCACTCCTGCTTTTTCCGCGCGCCAGCGGTATGGTGCAAAAGGCGCAGCCATAATCACAGCCATCCTGCACTTTTAAAAAAACACGGGTGCGGTCGCCTGATGAGAAGCCGGGTGTGAAAGTGTTTACACTGTCAATATCACAGGCAAAAACCTGTGCATCGCTGTTCTTTTGCAACTGACTGATGTAATTGACAACGTTAAATTTTTCATTGGCGCCCAGCACCAAACTTACACCAGGAATGGCAGCTATTTGTGCGGGCTTTAACTGCGCATAACAGCCAATAACCACCACAAATGCATCAGGATTGGCTGCAAGGGCACGGTTGACGTGCGTTTTGCATTCGCGGTCGGCATTTTCAGTTACAGAGCAGGTGTTGATCACATACACATCGGCAGAGGAGCTGAATTCAGTTTTGATGAAACCATTGTCCTTAAAATGGCGTGCAATGGTTGATGACTCAGCAAAATTTAATTTACAGCCTAAGGTGTGAAATGCAACGGATGAAGCCCTTATCATGAGGGCGCAAAAGTACAAAAATGTGTTGAAAATACGGCATTAAAGCAATGCAATGGGTGTGATAGTGGCTCATTAATTCCGGTGGTGCTAAATGGTGAATTTGGCTGAATAGCAGTAAGACACAATCATTTTAAATACACGATGGGCTCGATAAATTGCGTTATTTTTACGCACCACATAAAACTTTACCGCATTAAAAGGTTTATAAAAATATTTCTTTGGATAACAGGCATTTTACTGCTATTGTTTGGCGCACTGCTTTACAGTTTGCGATTTCCTGCTGTGCAAACATGGGCCACGGCAAGGGTCACCAATTACCTTTCGCGTGAGTTAAAGACCACCGTAAGCGTGGGTGCCGTAAACGTTGAATTTTTAAAGAGCTTGCTGCTTACGGATGTGCTGGTAAAAGATATTCGGCAGGACACGCTGCTGTTTGCGCATGAGCTAAAGGCCACCATTGCCCTGCAAACTCTTTTTAGCGACAAAAAAAAATTGGTGCTTAACGAAGTGGCATTAAACCGGGCGCGGGTGAGTTTAAGCCGCAGCAAGCAAACGCGCGATATGAATTTTCAGTTTTTGGCCGATTACTTTGGCGGGGGCGGAAAGGATACTTCGTCAACAGATTTTTATTTCGCCATTAACAAAGTAAAACTCAGCGATGTGCATTTTACTTACAGAGATTACAAGTGGGACGATAAATCCAGGGGAATAGATTTTGAAGACATAGACCTGCAGCACCTCGATGGCACCTTTATTAACATACAACCTGTTCCAGATTCCGTTACCTTTTATGCCGACAATCTCTCTTTTAAGGAAAAGTCGGGATTTAATGTAAAACGTTTCTCGTCATACGTTACCCTTACACCAAACCAAATGCGCTTTGACAAGGTGCTGATACAAACCCCATTTTCTGATGTAAGGGCAAAGCAATATTCTATGTCGTTTAATGATATAACAGATTTTGAGGATTACATAAAAAAGGTCGTCATGCGTTCAGAGTTTGAAGAGAGCGTGGTTTCATCAAACGACATACAATATTTTGCATCCGAACTTTTTGGTCTCAATAAGTTTATCCGTTTTAAAGGGCAGGTGAGGGGCACCGTTGACAACCTTAAGGGGAAAAATCTATTTATTGAATTCGGAAAAAACACAGTGTATGAAGGTGATATTGCACTAAATGGATTGCCCGAAATAAATACCACTTTTATAAATCTTAACATTAAAAAACTTTCCACCACGAAGGCCGATATAGAAAGTATAAAACAGTTCCCTTTTGAAGGGTCAGAAAACATATCGCTTCCTGCAAACATGGCAGAGTTGGGCTTAACATCTTTTAACGGTGTGTTTACCGGCTTTTACAACGATTTTGTGGCCTATGGTAACATTAAAACAGCCATTGGCTATTTATCATCAGACGTTAATTTAAAGTTTAACGAAAAAATGGATAAGTCCACGTACTCCGGTAAACTGTCAGCCACCAATTTTGACCTTGGCAAATTCTGGAACCAGGGCGGTGAAGTTGGGAAAGCCACCTTCAATGCAGAAGTAGCGGGTTCTGGATTTACTTCGTCAATGGTGAACGCTAAATTATCTGGTAAGGTTAACAGCATTCAATTGAAAGGGTACGACTACCGGAATATTACCATAGACGGACAGGTGGCTAAACGTTTGTTTAACGGGGCCGTAATGGTGAGCGACCCCAATCTCGATATGAACTTTAAAGGAAGTGTTGACTTCAGGGAAAAACAACCAGTGTTTAATTTTTACGCACTTGTAAAAAAGG
>JAYTNW010000474.1:0-3414 GCA_043748115.1 Bacteroidota bacterium
GGTTAGCTTTTAAAAACCAACCAATCAGGTCTTAAACAATATAGTCTGATAAATAGGCGAACCTTGCCGTAAGTTCTCCATTTTTTGCGATGGTGGCTCTGTGTATGATATTACCTTTATCCTCGCCCACTAAAAGCGGAATAACTCGTTCGAGTAAATGTTTGCCAAATCCTTCTGAAGCATCCCTTGGCAATTCGCACGGTAAATTGTCAATTGACATTACAGTGATGGTGTTGGGGCTAAAAGGCTCTTCTTCATTCTCAGTGTTAGGATTGTAACCGTAAAATTTCTCATCAATAGTGGTTGCCCGATGCGTGGAAGGAATACTTCCATCAATATCGCAGGTTACATCAGCAATAACACTTATCCTAAAGGCCGGATCGCGCATATCTTGCTTTGTAAAAAGAGGAGGCGCTTGCGGATTCCAATAGGCGCAATGTATTAACAAATCGCAAAAAGATGAGAAACTGCCCGGATCGCAAAAGGTGCAGCGGTACTGATCAGGATGGTGATAAAAATCATATTTAGAAAATGCTTTACCATCAATTCTTTCATGGTAATCTTCAGAGTGTATTTGAACATACACAGGTTCACGAAAAGAATAATTTAAAAACTCGAAGGGGGTAACCTTTCTAATATTGAGCATGCCCATGGTTTCAATAGCTCCGTTAGCCACACGACCGCCACCGGTTATCACTATCTTGATGTTAGGTAAACTAATGCGGTCAAGTTCTTTGTAAATTTCTTTTAACCCTGTGGTTTTATCAGCAGGTTTTATTTCGAATAAACCATATTTTAAACCGTAAGCCATAATGCCGTTGTAAGCGCCTACAATACCTGCATATCGCCCAAAGCCAATAATCCTGTTTTCATGATCATCCACTAAACATTCATAGTCTATAAGCGAAATATTATTTTTTAGGATTTGCTTGAGTAGCTCGCGGTTGTGAGGTTGTTTTTTTATGGTGTGAGAAAAGAAAAGATATTTTTTTCCTGAAATGAGTTTTTCTTTAGGCACTTCTTTTACACCAATCAGAATATCGCAATCACTCAAATCTTCTTGTAAAGCAATGCCTTCGTTTATGTATTCTTGGTTGCTGATTGACCTATAGTCACATGGCTGCACCACAATTTTTACGTGATTAAACTGCTCCGTTATCTGCCTGCACTGTTCAGGAATAAAAGGAACACGTTTGTCATGTGGCACCTTTTCTTCTCGTAACACGCCTATCTTAATATTATCCATGAACGACACAAAATTATTTTTTCGCAAAAGTAAGTCTTCTGCTCTTACTTATTATCCGCTCGGTTTAAACAGCATCTTATTATCCAGCATTAATGATTGTAAATTAGGTTATTATCATAAAATTTTTGTTTTTCTTTTCTAGCTAATCCATAGGTACTTCCTAAGCAAAAAGAGCAAAATATCTTCTAAGCAAATTATTGAAAAATGATATCAAAACCAACATGCGTATTAAACATGCTTATTAAATCTTTTACAATAGTCAACTTTCATGCGAAGTAAAAAAATTAGTGCATCTAGCAGTAAAAAACAAAGGTTAAAAAGTTTGTGAAGAAGAAAAAGTTGAATTTCATGCACCGTCATGCTTCAATAGGAAACAACTATCTTTGCAGCTGTTCTTTGAATTATGGGGCCGAAAGGAATCGACAGTGTGTGCAATAGGTGTGTAAGCATGCCGGGTGCTGTGAACACGACCCGTAAATCCCGATTCTCAACTCGCTTAACTGGCGAAAATGACTACGCGCTTGCTGCATAATTCTTCTAAGAAGGATTTGCTTCATTCCATCGCATAGCGATCGAACGAGCTGTCCCGCCTTTACTCCCGTTCATAGAGTTTAGGGTCGGGGCATCATAAATATGGACTGGTTGCTGTTTTGCCTTGAAGCAGCAACAAGAAACAAAGGCTAAGGAAAATGATGGTAAGCATTTCGCCTTGCGTTTTCCCTACAATCAAGCAAATGCTAAGTATGTAGAAAGCACATTGATTCCATGTCTGGACGTGGGTTCAAGTCCCACCGGCTCCACTCTCATTAAAGATTTGCGACCCACGGATCATGATTTTTCAGTTCCATGGTTCGTAATTCTTTTTTTTTAAATCTGCAGCTCATTTATTTGTTTTATTATTGTGCCGTCAACGGGGTGCTCCTTTTGTTATAAGGATGCTGAGATTATACCCAAAACCTGATCAGGATAATGCCTGCGTAGGGAAGAAGGATACCACTTTTCGCTTTAATGCATGTACACCCCACGCATGCAGTTGTGTAATGTTGATTTTAATGTATTTAAAAAGTTTAATGATTGTTGCGGTAGCCTTTCTGCTTCCGAACAATATGCTAGCACAAAGTAGGCTAAGCGGAAAAGTAACAGGGCACAATCATGTGCAACTTGCAGGTGTAATTGTTCAGGTAGAAAACACTTTGATAGCAGCCGTAACCAACGCTGATGGCACCTATGAAATTAACAAACTTACTCCCGGAAATTATAGAATAAAGTTATCGCTTTTAGGCCATGAAACGGTTTTAGAAACGGTTGATGTGCAGGGAAGTCTGGTCAAGGATTTTATGATGACGAAAAAAAACTACCTAACAGATGAGGTTATAATTTCTGCTACACGCTTAGGGGATCATTCTGTATCGGCATACCAAACTTTATTGAAAGCTGATTTAGAAAAAAATAATACGGGAAAGGATGTGCCCGTGCTGTTGGATTTGTTACCGGGAGTAGTAACCACTTCCGATGCAGGAGCTGGGATAGGGTACACCGGAATCCGTATTAGAGGGAGTGACGCTACCAGGATAAACGTTACCATTAACGGTATTCCTATCAACGATGCCGAGTCACAAGGCATGTATTGGGTGGACATGCCTGATCTTATTTCATCCGTAGATGAGTTGCAAGTGCAGCCAGGAGTAGGCACATCAACAAATGGTGCGGCCGCTTTCGGAGGGAGCATAAACCTGCTTACTGATAAATTGCAACCCAATGCTTATGGTGAAGCTTCAGCATCTTACGGATCGTTTAACACACAACGGGCTACCTTTAAAGCTGGAACGGGGCTGTTAAAAAACAGGTTTTCGTTAGAGACTCGATTGTCGAAAATAAAATCAGATGGATATATAGACCGTGCCACTTCTGATCTTAGTTCGGTTATGGTGTCAGCAGGTTATTACGGTAAAAAATCTTTGGTAAAGTTTGTGCTTTTTTCCGGAAAAGAAATTACCTACCAGTCGTGGAACGGCACCCCTGAGTCGCGCGTAAATAACGATGTGGCGGCTATGCAGGATTACATAACGCGCAATGGGCTTGATGAACAAGATGCTTCGAATTTATTGAACGCAGGTAGAACTTATAATTTTTACACCTACAACAACCAGGTTGACAATTTTAGGCAA
>JAYTNW010000475.1:0-2457 GCA_043748115.1 Bacteroidota bacterium
CATTCTACTTGAAGGTCTTCGGCATTGATTACTTTGGCCAATTGCGAAATGGTGCTTGCACGAAACAGTGTGGGATAGTCAAGCTTAACACCCATCCTATTTTCTATTTCAGCCATCATTTTTATGCCTAAGAGAGAATGCCCGCCCAATTCAAAAAAATTATCGTGAATACCGATTCTGTCCAAATTCAAAATATCACTCCATATTCCTGCAAGCATACTTTCCACAGGATTGTGTGGCTCTTCAAAATTTGCACTCTCTGCCTTTGTGGTCACTTCAGGCTTGGGCAATGCTTTGCGATCAATTTTGCCGTTCACCGTCAATGGCATTTTCTCCAAAACAACAAAGGCCGAGGGCACCATATATTCCGGCAGTTCAGCTAGCAACCGTTCCTTAACTTCGTTAACACCATAAACGTTGGTATCAAAAACAATGTAGGCCACCAAGCGCTTATCTCCTGGCACATCTTCTCTAACCATGACGGCCAGTTCAGTTATTTCCTTTTGACGTGCCAGTGCAGTTTCAATTTCTCCAAGTTCTATACGGTATCCTCTTAGTTTCACCTGGTTATCCACTCGGCCCAAAAATTCAATATCACCGTTTAAACGATACTTGGTAAGGTCACCGGAGTCATAAAGCCTGAAATGTGCTCCTGTAAAATTTTCAGTTACAAACTTCTCATACGTAAGTTCTGGCCTGTTGTGGTATCCTTTTGCCAACCCATTACCACCAATAAACAACTTACCGGGAATGCCAGGAGGCAGAGGCTGCAGGTTTTGATCAAGGATGTAAACTTGTGTGTTACTAATAGCTTTACCAATGGTAAGTGCATCATTCGGTGATACAATATTTTTGATTACGCACCCCACCGTGGCTTCTGTTGGGCCATATTCATTTACAATTTCAATAGCAGGATTTACTTCCCGCAACACTTCAACGTGCTTTGGGGTTAGCTCCTCTCCTCCTACAATAGCCTTTTTAATATTGCCCGACTTTATATTTAACGTTTCTAACACAAGAATGTGGGCTGGCGTCATTTTTATCACGTCAAGTGGAGATGAAGCATTAAACGTTTGCTTTAAAATTTCAGCGATATCTAAATGTTGTGCAAAAACAGTAAGTGATTTACCTAGTGTTAGCGAGCAAAAAATACTGGTAACAGTGAGGTCGAACGAAAGGGAACTGTAAAGCCCGAAGTGCCCCATTGTACGCTTGCCGAAATAGTGATTGTTACAATAACTGATGTAGTTGACCACTGTTTTGTGTGACACCAACACCCCTTTGGGCTTACCCGTAGAACCTGAAGTGTAAATCATGTAACATGAATCATCAGGTGTTGATTTTTTTAGAGGCAAAACGTTTTTAAAATCAGTTAACAGGGTCGCATAGTCCTCCCTGCAAATTACCTCTGCATTGCCTTTTGCGAAGCTGTTTTCTAAATTTTGTTGGGTAAGGATAAATCCACACCCTGCATCTTCAAGTAGGAAGGCTATTCTATCTTTAGGGTAAGACAGGTCAATGGGTACATAAGCAGCGCCAGCCTTAAGTACTCCCAAAATAGTTACTACCATATCAGCACATCGCTCCATGTAAATGGCTGCATGCATACCTTGTTTTATGCCTTTGCTTTGCAAACATGCCGCCAACCTGTTCGCCTGTTGGTTTAATTGGCTGTAAGTAAGTTCCGTTTTGTTGTATCTAACGGCTACTGCATCTGGATTTAGATTAACCCTATCTTCAAAAAGCTCATGTATGCACTTGACGGTTTCATATTCTTCGTCAATGCCTATCCAGTCGCAAAATATCTGCTTTTGCTCATTAGCAGTAAGTATATTTAATTCACTTACCGGAGTTTCAGGGTGGTCAGCAATTTCTTTTAAAAGAGTTGCCAGTTCTTCCATCCTTTGAGCAATCATAGGCTCATTAAACAAATCAGTGTTATAGGAACACTCAAGCACCAATTCATCATCGGTACCTGATGCATTCACAAACATTTCAAAATTTTCATACTTACGTGGATGGGACGTAAACCTATAGTTAAGTCCATTAAAATCTACCCCGTTAGTAATGCCCAAATCAACATTAAACACCACGGGCATCAAAGGTATTCGCGAAGGGTTTCTTTGCAGAGGTAACTTGTTAAGCAAACTTCCCATCGTAAACTCTTGATGATCGAAAGCGTCAAACATGGTGTTTTTTCTACCTTTTAAGTAAGCGGCAAAAGTTAATTTGCCATCAACAAAAGTGCGTATGGGTAATAGATTTACGCAATGTCCTACCATGTTATACAAAGCGGCAGGCGACTGGCCAGCAGCAGGTAATCCCACCACCAAATTGCATTGTTGCGTTATTCGGTACATGAACACTTCAAAGGCGGCAAACAATGTGTTTACATAGCTACAGCCGTTCTTAGCACCTAATTTTTTAAGTGCCATGGCTATGTTCTTATCTACAACA
>JAYTNW010000476.1:0-5073 GCA_043748115.1 Bacteroidota bacterium
CTATCCTGAATATACACCACGCCTCTAAAAACGGGATCTGCATTTCTTCTCGGCATCACCTCTATTTTATACACGATCATATTGTTATCAACTGATGAACCCAGCAGCTTATAACGATAATAGAACAAAGCATTTTGAGCGATGGGCGATACGTAGCCTCGCTCACCAATAGCCTTACCCATAACCATGTTGTCATAAAAATTAAACAGCATGTCACTGGCCTGGTTATAGCTAAATGATTTACTGTTGCCGCTAATGCGCGAGGAGATCATTTCCTCTTTTATTTTTCCCGGCCTTTGAAAGCTAAATTTTGACACCGACTCACTGAGATAAAAAATTCCTGTAACCGAGTCCACAAGACCTCCAAAATCAACAGCACTTCCCATTATTTTCTTCGGATACTTATTTAGCTTTTGCAAGCCTTTTACATACACATTACAACTGTAGGCGTTTACTTCCTGCAAATAAAATTTCCTTTTGGCAATTGCACTTCTAATAATTGCATAAGCAGGATCTTCTCCATTGCCACCAACCGTTACTGCCCCCAATTGAAATTGCTCCTGTTGCAGTGTTATATTCAATACCACACTCTTGCCTTCAGGATTGAGTTTGTGTTCTTGTAATTGATATCCCAAATATTTAAAAACAAGGGTGCTGTTGTTATCAGGCACTTCCACCTTGTATTGCCCGTCAATGCCGGTGGTGGTTCCGGTTAAGGTTTCTTTTACATAAACGTTACAGTAAGCCACTGGATTTTTTTGATCATCGGTTACCATACCGGAAACCGTAATGGCGTTTGCATTGCACGCTATAGCCAACGCCAACCACACCATAAATATAATTTTAAGCGCCACCGTATTTTTAAAATACTGACAATACAACAAGGTATTTGGAAATGCGAATAGCATGAGCGCAGTAACCGATCAGCTTATCAAATGCTTAAGAATTGCATAAAATCTTTTTTGCAATACAAAACCCGGATACATCCAAAGGGCCTTTCTGAAATAGTAAAACGAATCCTTACGGTTTTTATCGGTGAGGGCAAAGTGCAAAGAAAGATAGGACCATGCCTGTGCTTTTAAGGCAGGTATCAATGGGGCATATTTTTTACTAAACGCCTCATCAGATAGAATATATTGAAGAAAAAGCTCAAGCCTTTTAATGAGTTTATCACGATTAACATTCATAACACTTCGGCTGTCATGCTGCATCATACTTGAGGTTAAAACGTTACAATATCTAATCGTGTATCGCCCTGCAAGCCTTAGCCACAACTCATGATCTTCGGTACCGCTCAATTCTCTATCCTCGTTAAAAGGATGCTCTCTAACAACTTCTGTTTTTACAAACACGCCAATGCAACTCATGAGGTTACCATAAACGATAAGTTTTTTATTAAAATCACCTTTGATCGGATGAGCGCGATTTATTTCTCGGTGTTTAACATCTAAAAAGTTATTGAGCTGGTAAAAAATCTCCGGACCATTATGTTGTTTTATAAAATCATGCGCTGTTTGGAAGTGGTGTGGCAAAACAAAATCATCAGAGTCAAGAAAAGTGACGTAATCTCCGGTAGCTTTTGTAACTCCAAAATTGCGTGCGGCTGCGCGTTCTCCGTTTTTTACTTTGTAATAAAACAACCGCGGATGCCTGATAGAAGAGATGACGTTTTCTGTATTATCCGTACTTCCGTCATCAACAACAATTATTTCGTAGTTAGGGTATGTTTGTCCAATGGCAGAGTAAATAGCTGTTTTAATGAAATCAACCCGGTTATAGGTTGGTATCACAAGGGAAAACTTTATGTCGCTGTTCATATTGATCCCCGAAAGTCAATTAACGTCCCCAATTTTTCGCCTCTAGCAATCAAAATTCCAATAGGCATTGCAGAATAATAAATATGGTTAATAGTAAAGCAAACAAACATGATATGAGGGGGCAAGTGATAAAAACATTCAAAAGTATAATATATTATCTACTTTTACCTATGGTTATGCGAAATTTAAACAAGTGCGCAACCGCAACTGTAATAGGCGCACATTACCGTTACCTATAAAAACAAAACCTTCGTTTTTTCAATTGTATAAAATCATCCTGCTGTTACAGAATTACTTTTTACTTTTGCGCAGCATTTTAAAACTATGACCAGCCACGTAGCCGAACACCATCACAAAAGAAAAGGAGCCATAGAAGTTATTTGCGGCAGCATGTTTAGCGGAAAAACCGAGGAGCTTATCCGTAGGCTAAAGCGGGCACGGATAGCTAAACTAAAGGTTGAAATTTTTAAGCCCGCAGTAGATCAGCGTTACCACGAAACCAATATTGTATCGCACGACTCTAATTTTATTCCTTCTTCGCCCGTACAATCATCGTCACAAATATTGTTGCTATCAAATGATGTTGATGTTATTGGTATTGATGAGGCACAGTTTTTTGACTCTGAGCTTCCACATGTGTGTATGCAATTAGCGCGAATGAATATGCGAGTGATTGTAGCAGGGCTTGATATGGATTTTAAAGGCAACCCTTTTGGCCCCATACCACAATTAATGGCCATTGCTGATTATGTGACCAAGGTACATGCTATTTGTATGGACTGTGGCGATTTAGCCAATTTTTCATACCGCACTGTACAAAACGACTCTCTAATTGTATTGGGCGAAAAAGAAACCTATATCCCTTTATGCCGCAGTTGCTATCATCTACGTGAAAAAAAACATTCTTAGTCCCTTCCGGATTTACTGCTTTCAAGTTTCTTTTACTTTTGCCCACACAACACTTAACATTACTGCGAGGGCATGATTTACGATTTAAGCGAAATTGCAACAGCCACCCAAGGAACATTTCATTGCCGCCTTCCTCATTTTACTAAAATTCAACACCTGCTTACTGACAGCCGCAAGTTAGGCATGGCAGACCAGTCGTTGTTTTTTGCGCTTAAAGGCGAGCGCCACAACGGACACCACTTTATTGAGGAGCTAATAAAAAGCGGCATTCATAATTTTGTAGTTAGCGAGCCACACTTAATAAGCAAAGATTTACCTGCCAATTTCATTTTGGTAAACGATACCCTAACTGCTTTGCAAAGCCTGGCCACTTGGCACCGCAACAAATTTTCAATACCAGTAACTGGCATTACAGGCAGCAACGGAAAAACCATTATTAAGGAATGGCTATACCAACTATTGCGCGATGATCACCATATTGTTCGAAGCCCTAAAAGCTACAACTCTCAAATTGGCGTTCCGCTTTCGGTGTGGCAGTTGAATAGTGAGCATAACTTTGCCTTGTTTGAAGCAGGCATTTCTGTGCCTGGTGAAATGCAGAAACTACAACAGATCATACAACCCACCATAGGCATTTTCAGCAACATCGGCCAGGCGCATGACGAACATTTTTCTTCGATGGAGCAAAAAATAAAAGAAAAACTGCTGTTGTTTCAGCATTGCAATTCCCTTGTTTATTGCAAAGATTATACAGGGATTCACGATGCCGTACTACAATCATCCTATACGGATAGCGGCTTAAAATTATTCACTTGGTCCAGGCGGCTTAAGGCCGATTTGCAGATTGCAAGGGTACAGCGGCAGCAAAACGAAACGCATATTCAGGGAATTTATCAAAGTAATTTCATCAACATTGTTATTCCATTTACGGATGATGCCTCTATCGAAAATGCCATTAACTGCTGGGCATTGATGTTGTTGCAGGAATATGATAATGATGTTATAGCTTCACGCATGGAACTGCTTAGCCCGGTGGCAATGCGTTTGGAAATGAAAGAAGGCATTAACAACTGTTCCGTTATCAACGACAGTTATAATTCTGATTTAGGCTCTCTCAACATTGCACTTGATTTTATAAGCCAGCAAAAACAACACAACAAAAAAACACTCATCCTGTCTGACATTCTTCAAAGCGGGAAAAACGATGAAGCACTTTACAGTGAGGTGGCAACGCTCATCAAAAACAAAAATATACACCGACTCATTGGCATTGGCACGGGCATCTCCAAGCAAGCAGATTTGTTTGAGATGGACAAGAAATTTTTTGCCTCCACAGATGATTTTCTGGCGCATTACAGCAACAACTGGTTTGGCAACGAAACAATATTGCTGAAAGGTGCGCGCATGTTTGGATTTGAACGCATTTCCAAAGCGCTACAACAAAAGGGACATGAAACGGTTTTGGAAATAAATCTTAATGCCGTTGTTCACAATTACAACTACTACCGTGCCCGCATTAAACCCGACACTAAAATGATGTGCATGGTGAAGGCATTTGCCTATGGCAGCGGCAGTTTCGAAATAGCCAATACCTTGCAGTTTCACCGCGTAAATTATTTAGCCGTTGCATATGCCGATGAAGGTGTTGAACTGCGTAAATCCGGCATCACCGTTCCAATTATGGTAATGAATCCGCAGGAACAAACGTTTGATAACCTCATTCAATACCATCTTGAACCAGAGATCTACAGTTTTCGCGTACTCGGGCGCTTCAGCGAAGCAGTAAAACGCATTAGCTCACAGCAAAAATTAAATGCCTTTCCCATTCATATTAAATTGGACACGGGAATGCACCGTTTGGGTTTTGAGCAGAGCGAAATCGCTGAACTGGTGGTACGTTTAAAGAACAACAAACACCTTAAAATAGAAAGTGTGTTTACCCACTTGGTGGGCAGTGATGAGGCTTCGCTTGATAGCTACACACAGCAACAATACCAGCTTTTTCAGCAAATGAGCCAACTGATCACTTCACGTTTTGATTACCCTGTGCTTAAGCATGCGCTTAACTCATCGGGAATACTGCGTTTTCCTGAGATGCAAATGGATATGGTGCGCCTTGGCATTGGGTTACACGGATTTGCACCAACAGCTGCTGAACAGCGACACCTACTTAACGTGGCCACATTAAAATCAACCATCTCTCAATTGCACACCGTAAAGCAAGGCGAATCCATTGGCTACAACCGCAAGGGAATAGCCAAAACCGACATTCAAATTGCCACCATTGGAATTGGATATGCTGATGGAATAAACCGCAAAATGGGAAACGGTGCCGTAAGTTTTTTAG
>JAYTNW010000477.1:0-6953 GCA_043748115.1 Bacteroidota bacterium
ACACACGAAACCGTGTTTAGCCCGTTATCAATTAATTGTTTAATGGTCAGTTTAGCCCCCTGCGATTTTACCTTCGCCACAAAGCGGTTAGGCATACATGCTCCCACGGTATCAGGTGCAGTAATAACTATAAAGCGTTGGGGTTGTGCAAAAACGCCTGTACTTAAAAGCAAACACATCAGCGTATGCAAAATGAGGTAGGTTTGTTTTTTCATTTTGAGTTATATTTAGTTAGTTTAAAATTATCGGGCTTGCAGCAACTTCGTATGCTGTCACTAAAAAAATATTTGTTGTGGGTTTTGCTTCTGTTTGTGGGTTGTATTTTATATACTTAGAAAATCATTCTCTTCTTTTCTTTTTTCCTCTCCTTCGGGGCCAAGGGCAAAAAAATCGCGCGGTACTTAGCTATCTGACCTGAGGTACCGCGAAGCACCCACTGTACAAATAAGCCAAGCCCGCGCTAAACGCAGGCGTTGTACTTATTCTTGAGTTGTTAAAATTTAGCCGATTTCAGACCAAGAATATTGCAAACGCAATTTTATAGTATATCTTTTTTAACTCCCTATCTCATTCGGTAATTCTTAATTATTCGTTATCAGTACCACAAACATATAATACATTTTTAAAATAAATTATCATTTTCAAAAATCACGTAAAAATACGGGGGTACTAAAAATGCGTACTTCTACGGGGTTTTTGTTTCATTTTTATCCATGCTTGAGGTGTTTAAATCTAAAAGTAGCCTTATGCAAATGTAACCGTTCAACAAAATGCCTAAGGCCATTTATTATAATCAAGCATCATAGTAAAATTGACATGTCTTAACTAAATTATAACGGCAATAAAAAAGGGAAAACACCTTCGTCAGGCATTTCCCTCTAACCTAAAAACAATAAACCCAACCCAAAAGTAATTTCTTTATTGCTCAATTCAAAAAAAAACGGCTCTCGCTGGTTTTTAATTTCGCTTGTGGTGTTTGGTCAATCCAAAAACCGCGCAACTGATTTTACACTAATCCCAAATTTTTCAGCAAGGTTTTTTTTATCCAAGCCATCAGCGTGCATCAATCTTAGCTCCTTTCCAAGGTTCGCTTTAAAATTTTCCATCTCCTCGTAGCTTTCAAATGTTTTTCCTCCATACTCATATTTTTTCTTCCCCTTTGTCGTCTCCTTCATCGCACTATTTACAACGGGTATGCTCAGTTTCATTTCAAGTGCAACATCTTTCACTGTTTTCCCTTCATCCATCAATTCAAACAGCTTCTTTTTAGTATCCAAATAGCGCGATGGGGGTATTGTTTTATGCACTCCCTTTTTCTTTAACCACCGCAACGCTTCCTCATAGGTTACGTCCACCAGCTCTGCAATTTCTTTCACGCTCTGCCCCTCAGCATAAAGCCGAAACACCTCCTCTTTCAAGAAGTCTCCCTTCCCACCCATAAATAATTTTTTATAATAGCGGCAGGCTATCAACCACCGCCAGCTTTGTTTTGCTAATTCATAACAAAGCTATAAAAAACTAATTACTCCCCTCAATTTTTCTTTTATTGCACGGTGGGTTATCAGGCTTAATTGGGTGCAATAAAAAAGCCGCGCGTTTCAAATACATTACCGCGCCATTCAATGCAACCTCCGCGCTATTCAAAGTCTTTTTACAATAGTATTAAAGAAGGTAACAAAACCATCACTCCTCTTCCCATTGAATATACCTGCGGCTGCCCCAACAAATGTAACCCAACCCTGCAATTTTAAGAATCGAAACAACTGTTTTAAATGCATCATGGGGAGATATAAAAATTAAAAACACTAACCTTAATGTAAAAAGCCGTGATGACTATATCAATACCAGTCGTTGTAAATTAATGTGTTTATTAAAAAAGAACAACCACAAATTAATGTTCAGCACTAGTAATAAAACAAACACCAGTTGATGAGCAAGAGCTACATTTTTAAAATTGATAAGTGTGTCAACTGCAAGAAGGATAATAAAAAAAACATCGTATATCGGTTATCAGAGATGGCATCTGTGCGCTATATGACAAACACAAATATGAATAAAAAACTGCTGGTTCCCTATTCTGGAGTGAAGCAGTTTCACAGTTTCATTTTTGATTAACCCCCCCAAACAAAAACGTCCCGCAATAATGCGGGACGTAAATGCAATGGATAGGTTTAGATCAGTATGGTGTTATTCTTCTCCCGGAAGATTAGATCCTTTTGTTTGTGAGTAAGGTACCGTTTGCGGAATAAAATCTTCGGCAGCACCTGGTTTGCTATAATCATAAGGCCAGCGGTGTACTGTTGGCGTAGGGCCTTCCCAGTTACCATGAATACCTTGACCTGCTGGCGATGTCCACTCAATTGTTGTGCTGCCCCATGGGTTTTGAGGTGCTTTTTTACCTTTCACCATGGAATATACAAAGTTCAGTAAAAACACAAACTGCGCCAGTCCCCCAATGAGTGCAAACACCGTTATCATTTCATTAATGTTAAGGTACGAGTCAAAGTTCTCATAGGCTGAGTTGTTGTAGTACCTGCGGGGTACACCACCCAAACCTAAAAAGTGCATCGGAAAAAACACACCATATACAGATACTACTGTTACCCAGAAGTGAACATAACCCAACGTCTTATTCATCATGCGACCAAACATGCGTGGGAACCAGTGATAAACCCCGGCAAACATCCCGAAGATGGCAGATGCTCCCATTACAATATGGAAGTGAGCCACCACAAAATAAGTATCGTGAATGTTAATGTCTAAGGCAGAGTCACCTAAGATGATACCCGTTAATCCACCTGAAATAAAGAAAGAAACCAAACCAATAGCGAAACACATGGCCGGTGTAAGTTGTATGTTGGCCTTCCATAAAGTGGCAATGTAGTTAAACACCTTCACCGCAGATGGGATAGCCACCAGCAGCGTAGTAAATGTAAACACAGCACCTAAGAAAGGATTCATGCCTGTAATAAACATATGGTGTCCCCACACAATAAAGGACAGAAAGGCAATGGCAAGCATAGAACCAATCATGGCCTTGTAACCGAAGATAGGTTTACGTGCCATGGTAGCAATTACTTCTGATGTTAAACCTAAGGCAGGCAACAAAATGATATATACCTCAGGGTGTCCAAGAAACCAAAACAAGTGTTCATACAATACAGGGCTTCCGCCAGACTGTGGCAATGGTACACCACCAATAAAAATATCTGATAAATAAAAACTGGTACCAAAGCTTCTGTCAAACAACAGCAGCAGTGCAGCAGCAAACAATACCGGGAACGATAACACACCCAGGATAGCGGTGATCAAAAACGCCCACACCGTTAACGGCAAACGCGTCATGCTCATTCCTTTGGTACGAAGATTAATTACGGTACAGATATAATTAATACCACCTAATAACGATTGCACAATAAAGAGCACCATACTCACTAACCAAAGTGTCATCCCCAGTCCTGAACCCGGCATGGCCTGCGGCAAAGCACTTAAAGGAGGATATACAGTCCATCCGCCACTGGCAGGTCCTGTTTCAATAAACACCGACCACGTCATCACAGCGCATGACAGGAAGAAGAACCAGAAACTTAACATATTCAGAAATCCAGAAGCCATATCGCGAGCACCAACCTGTAATGGAATAAGGAGGTTACTGAAAGTACCGCTCAATCCACCGGTCAATACAAAAAACACCATGATGGTTCCATGTATAGTTACAAGAGCCAGATAAAAACCCGGATCCAGTTTACCATCTTTTCCCCAATGACCAATAACGCTTTCCAGCCACGCAAACTTGGTTCCCGGAAAACCTAACTGCAAACGCATGATAAGCGACATAAACATTCCGAAAAAAGCCATGACAATTGCCGTAAGCAGATACTGCTTGGCAATCATTTTATGATCCTGGCTAAAAATATATTTAGTCCAGAATGTTTCATGATGGTGGTGGTCATCGTGTCCGTGAGCATGGTCGTCATGGTGAGCATGACCAACTTCTGCTGTATGTGTTACTTCCATTCCTTTTTTATTTCTTAAGCTCTAATATAATGCAAACAACTTTCTGTTTGCTTAAATTCTATTTCTAATTTTATAAGTGACGCTTACAAGCAATCAAAACATCAAATGCTCACAGGCTTTTTAGTCACACGAATATCTATCCTGCGATTCTGCGCTCTTCCTTCTTCTGTATCATTACTGGCTACAGGATGTTCCTGTCCGTAACCTTCAGCAGCCATTCTTTCTTCATCAATTCCCAGCTTCACCAATTCAGCCATAACACTTTTAGCGCGCTCGTCAGATAGTTTCTGGTTAGCTGCTGCATCACCTGTGTTATCAGTGTATCCGCCAATCTTCACTTCCACACCAGGGTAAGCTTTCAATATTTCTGCAATATTTACCAACTGCTCCTGCGATGAAGGTTTAAGTGTTGATTTTCCTGTTTCAAAAAGCAAACGGTCAAAAGAGAACCATGTAGTTTTATCAACCGGTTTTGAAGCATCTTCAATAAATGCCACCAGTTTGGATTCAATACCGGAAATGCTGGCTCCTAACAACTCAAACCCACTGCTTAATTTTTTCATGAACAGTTCTGGTGCTGTAGCCTTTGCCTCCGCTTTTACTTCAGCAGCAGGCATCATTGGTTGTGCAGCAGGAATTTCTGATGCCTTCTTTTGTGTTTTTAACCACGTTGCATATTCCTCGGGGGTTTCCACCACCACTTTCATTTTCATGGTGTAATGTGCCACACCGCAAATTTTATTACACAGCAGCACATAATCAAACTTGTCATTCTTAGTAATCTTACGCATTTCTGCGGTGGTAATTGTAGGCTTCACATAAAAGCTGGTGTTCATACCTGGCACCACATTCATCTGCGCCCTAAAATGCGGCAAGTAAGCACTGTGTATCACATCACGTGAGTTAAACTGAAACATTACGCCTTGTCCTAAAGGCAAATGCATTTCCTGCCCAGCGGTGTAAATATCATCCTGTGCAGCTTTATCTTTTGTGTCAATACCCAGCGGGTTATCGTCAGTAATAAGTTTGTAGTTTGATTTCCCCAATGTATTGTCTTCACCACTGTAACGGGTAATCCATGCAAACTGGTAGCCATAAATCTGTACGTTAACAGCATCCTTTTTATCGGTCATCAAAATGTTATTCCACTCTTTTAAACCGGTAATGATAAGTGCAGTTAAAACAATAGCAGGAACCACAGTCCATATCAACTCCAATTTATGATTTTCAGGATAGAAAAAAGCCCTTCTTTCATGATTGTGGCGGTATTTATTGGCATAGTAAAATAACAGGATCTGCGTTACAAAAAAGGCAATACCAATAACTAGGAAGTTAACGTTTAATAAATTGTCCAACCCCGGTCCGTGCTCCGATGCAGCTACTGGAAGGTTGTAGGCAGAGTAACGAATGGTCATGTACACCATAAGACCCAAACCGGCAACCATAAAAATAATGAAACCTATGCCATTGGCTTTGTTATGACGAATTTGTTCTTCGTCATTATCTGTTCCGGTTAGCTGCATGGACAGTTGCACCACCGTCATTAACCTCACCAATACGATGATTCCAAGTATAACCGCTATCAGTATTAAATAGTTCATGATCTTTATTTCAGTTTATCGGGACTTAATTTCCTTTATAAAATTTCTTTTCTCTTTTATTACAGGGTAAAATGCTCACTTTCCTGAAGCATAGGATGGTTTTTAGGTAATAAAGATGCTTTGGCAATAGACGAAAACACCACAAATATAAACAGCCCAGCAAAGCCCAACATGGTACCAATTTCCAAAAGCCCCAGCGACCAGTGCTCATGCATAGTTCCTGGAATAATCATTAAGAAGGTATCGAGCCAGTGGCCTAAAAACACCACAGTGCCTAAGGTGGCAAGCAATCCTAACTTACGTTTTGCATCACGCGTCATCAAAATAATGAAGGGTAAAATAAAGTTGATAAGGAAGTTTCCGATAAACAAAGTCCGGTAATGCTCTTGTCTTTCCATAAAATAAGTTACCTCTTCAGGTAAATTAGCATACCATATCAGCATGAACTGAGCAAACCAAAGGTAGGTCCAGAAAATACTAAAGGCAAACATAAACTTACCTACATCGTGCAGGTGGCTGTCGCTTAAATGCTGTAGGTATCCTTGGCTGCGTAAGTAAACAATGATCAAAGCCATTACGCTAATGGAGCTTACAAAAATTCCGGCAAAGGTGTACCAGCCAAACAAAGTACTGAACCAATGTGAGTCAATAGACATCACAAAATCCCATGCCGATGTTGATGAAGTGACAGCAAACAACACTAAGAATATAATACTTAATTTACGGCTGCGGTGGTAATGCTCCTCAGCGCCAGTCATGTCTTCTGATATGGCGTGTTTACGCAGTAAGCGTGCAAAACCATACCATATCACAAAGTAAAGGACCATCCTGAAAAGGAAGAATGGAACATTTAAGTAACTGCTTTTCCCGGCCAGGATATGATTATACTCCGGATTAGGGCTGCCGTCAGGTAGTGTTTCCACATAAAACTCTGGATGCATCCAGTGCCATATATGCGATCCGTGGGCAAAGAAGATGATCAGCATTATAATACCCGGTATCCACAGGTATTGCGACATAGCCTGCGGAATGCGGATGATGTAAACGCTCCATCCTACTTCTGCTGCATATTGTACAGCATAAAAGAATAACCCTCCCAAAGCAATGGCCATGAAATAAAAGTTATTGTGCATGATGTTGCTCCATGTTTGTTCATGGTGCGTAGCAAGGCTTATTCCAATGGACACAAGGCCTATGGCCATGAGAATAAAGGAGAATGTTTTTAGCTTGCTTGAAAATGTATATGTTAACTGGTCTTGCATATCTGTACTTATACTTAAGGCAATTCGTTAGTTTAGTTATTTGGCCGAGGCGGTGGCAGTACTGTCAGCAACC